>DPWC01000184.1:819-4354 GCA_003529305.1 Actinomycetota bacterium | reverse complement strand
TGGCTGAACTTCGCGCCCGACCATCTGGACTGGCACGGTTCATTGGTGAACTACCAGCGGGCCAAGGCGGCGATCCTCGAACGCACAACAGGTTTTTGCCTGTATCGCCGCGAAGAGCCCATCAGCCGCACCCTCATCGAACAGGCCGATGTTCACGAGGGTTGCCGAGCGATCGGCACCACTGTGTCGGTTCCGGCGTTGGGGGAGGTAGGGGTCGTCGACGGCGTGATCGTTGACCGCGCCTTTGAGGAAGATCGCCGTGAGCGCGCGGTCGAATTGGCGACAGTGGCTGATATCGCCGGAGGCGTGACCGAAGCGGGGCCTGTTGTGGCTAACGCTTTGACGGCTGTTGCGTTGGCACGAACTTGCGGCGTAGAGGCCACGGCAATTCAGCAGGGGTTGCGGACATGGCAACCGCAACCTCATCGCATGGTCATGGTGGCTCGCACGGCTTCCCTGGTGTTCGTTGATGATTCCAAGGCGACCAACACTCATGCGGCCGCAGCGTCGTTGGCCGCGAGTGATCGCGTGGTCTGGATCGCCGGAGGGCTCGCCAAAGGGGCCTCCTTTGACGAGATCGTGACCGCGCATCGTGATCGACTGGTGGGGGCTGTGGTTCTCGGGGAAGACCGTGAATTGGTCGTGGCGGCGTTGCGCCGACACGCACCCGATGTCCCCGTGATTGATGCGGATAAACCGGACAATTCTCCCATGGACCTCATGCGTCACACCGTGCGCAGTGCTGCTGAGTTGGCGCAGCGCGCGGCAAGCCAGGGGCCGGTCACCGTCTTGTTGGCCCCTGCCTGTGCGTCGATGGACAGGTTCCGTGACTATCACGAACGCGGTGAGCTTTTCTGTGCTGCTGTGGCGGAACTGATCTGATGAGTGCACAGGTTCGGTCTGCGCGGGTGCCAGTGACGGTTTCTCCATCCGGCGAGGCCAAGGCGGTACCGCTGCTGGCCCGGCCCCTTGCTCCTTACTACGTCATTGCCGGTGCTGCCGCGTTGCTCTTGGCGCTCGGACTAGTGATGGTTTTCTCAGCGTCGAGCGTGACCTCCTACACGATGAACGGTTCGTCATTTGCCATTGGTGCTCGCCAGCTGTTGTGGGTAGTGATCGGACTTCCTCTGGCATGGGTGGTGTCCAAGCTTCCTGTCGTCGCTTTCCGGCGCTTGGCTTTTCCACTCCTGCTGATTTCGGTTGTGCTGCTCTTGCTGGTGTTGATTCCTGGTTTGGGCAAAGAGGTCAACGGCAATCGCAACTGGCTGGACTTCGGTGGACCCTTTCGACTTCAGCCGTCAGAATTCGCCAAATTGACTCTGGTGCTCTTTGGCGCCGATGTCTTGGCTCGCAAAGAGCGCTACCTCGGCAACTGGCGACAGGCCGTGATGCCACTTCTTCCCGTTGCGGGCATCTTGCTGCTGCTCGTGATGGCCGGCGGCGACCTTGGCACCTCGCTGGTGCTGATGGCAATTACAGCGGCCCTGCTGTTCTTCGCCGGGGTGCCGATGCGACTGTTGGCCACTTTGACTGTGCTCGGGTTAACCGCCGTGACTTTCTTGAGCATGGGACAGGGCTATCGACGAGCACGCATCACCGGGTGGCTGGATGCTGGCTCGGATCCCTTGGGTGCTGGCTGGCAGTTGATGCAAGGCAAGTTTGCATTGGCCTCAGGCGGTTGGTGGGGCGTCGGATTGGGCGCCAGTCGCGAGAAATGGGGCGCGCTGCCTGAGGCGCACACAGACTTTATTTTCGCCATCATCGGCGAAGAGCTCGGACTCTTTGGCACCTTGATCACACTCGCCTTGATCGCGGCCATTGCGCTGGCGGGCTTGCTGATTGCTCTTCGCGCCTCGACGCTTTTCGTCCGTCTGGCGGCGGCCTCAGCAACGGTGTGGATTCTGGTGCAGTCATTCATCAACATCGGGGCGGTGCTGGGCCTCTTGCCGATTACCGGCATCCCGCTGCCGCTGGTGTCCTATGGCGGTTCCGCCCTCCTGCCGACATTGCTGGCCATCGGCATGCTGTTGGCGTTCGCCCGCCGCGAAGGCAGCTGAGGTCATGCCAGCGGTGCGAGTGCTGCTGGCAGGCGGAGGAACAGCCGGCCATGTGGAGCCAGCGCTGGCCACCGCTGATGCACTCCACGGTGTGTGCCAGCAGACCGGTATTGACTGCGAGATCACTGTGCTCGGCACTGCCGAAGGTCTAGAGGCCACCTTGGTACCGGCTAGGGGATATCACCTGGCCACAGTGCCCAAGGTGGTGATGCCGCGGCGAATCGCCACCGACCTATTCACCGTGCTGCCTCGATTGCGAAGCGCCCGTGACCGGGCTGAACAGATCCTTCGCGAACGCGACATCGATGTCGTGGTGGGTTTTGGCGGCTACGCCAGTGCGCCGGCGTATTGGGCCGCGCATCGTCTGGGCATTCCCATCGTCGTGCACGAGGCGAATGTGCGACCTGGTTTGGCCAACCGACTCGGTGCGAGGTGGGCTCAACTCGTGGTGACAGGACTGCCCGGTACCTCGCTACCGGGAGCACAGTTCGTGGGAATGCCCATGCGTTCGGCCTTGCAGGATCTTGAGCGTGCGGCCTTGCGCCCGCAAGCCCGTGACATGTTTGCCCTTGATGAGCGACCAGTTGTGCTGGTCTTTGGCGGTTCCTCAGGTGCTCGCCGGTTGAACAACGCGATGCTGGGTGCTCAGGGGTCGCTGGCTGCCATGGGTGTTCAGGTGCTGCTGGTTGCGGGTCGTGAACAGGTGGACGCTGTGGCTGCCCAAGCGGATGCGTCGGTCATCACCGTGGTGCCGTATATCGAGCGGATGGACCTTGCCTACAGCGTGGCGGATCTGGTGGTGGGCCGTGCCGGCGCGATGACCTGCGCTGAACTGGCCTGTGTGGGCATTCCGTCGGTACTGGTGCCCCTCCCAGTGGGCAATGGTGAGCAGCGATTCAACGCTGAGTCACTTGTCACGACTGGAGCAGCCATCGTGATTCCCGATACGGACTTCAGCGCTCAGACGGTGCGCAGCCGGGTGCTGCCCTTGGTTGGCGATCCGGCCGCTTTGTCGCGCATGAGTGAGTCCGCCCGGCGCCTAGCTCGACCAGGTGCAGATCGCGAACTTGCCGAACTCACGCTGGGGCTGGTACTGCCGGGAGTGCGGCGATGACAGAGCACGAGTTGGTCGAACCTGTCCACTTCATCGGCATCGGTGGGGCCGGAATGAGCGGCATTGCTCGGATTGCCCGAGCACGCGGAGCACGCGTCACCGGCAGTGACGCCAAAGAGAGCCGCACCCTTGATGCCCTTCGAGCTCTCGGCATTGATGCGCATGCGGGACACGCAGCAGAACAGGTGGCCGGCGCGGGCTGCGTGGTCGTGAGTTCGGCGATTCGCTCAACTAACCCTGAATGGTCAGCCGCTCAGGCGGCAGGGCTGCCCATCTTGCGTCGTGCAGAGGCATTAGCGGTGCTCATGCGGGGTTATGAGTCGGTGGCGGTGGCCGGAACTCACGGCAAGACCACCACGACCTC
>DPWC01000184.1:0-587 GCA_003529305.1 Actinomycetota bacterium | reverse complement strand
ACGGCAAGACCACCACGACCTCGCTTTTGACGGTGGCCTTGCAGCACTCTGGCGTCGATCCCTCTTTTGCTATCGGCGGGGACCTCAATGAATCCGGCGCCAATGCACACCACGGCAGTGGTCCGCATTTTGTGTGTGAGGCCGATGAGAGCGACGGCTCCTTCTTACTGCTCCACCCCACGGTGGCCATCGTGACCAATGTAGAGATGGATCACCCGGATCATTGGAGCGATGCCCGCGACCTTGACGAGGCATTTGTGTCATTCCTGCACCAGCTTCCGGAAACCGGATACGCCGTGGTGTGCGCTGATGACCCCGGCGCGCTCACGCTGGCAGATGCCGCACGCAGTCGTGGTGTGGATGTGCGGCTCTACGGCACCAATCCGGTCAGTGACCTCATGGTCAGCGATGTCCAGTTGGATCCACGCGGCTCCACCAGCACCGTCAGTTGGCGCGGTCAACCGCTGGGATCGCTGAACTTGCGGATCCCTGGATTGCACAATGTCATCAATGCTGCGGGAGCGTTGGCGGCGGGCATCGGGCTTGGCCTTGATCCGACCGCATTGATTGAGGGCATGGCATCGTTT
>DPWC01000073.1 GCA_003529305.1 Actinomycetota bacterium | reverse complement strand
GGGCCGCATCTCGGCGGGCTGCAAATAGGTGATCCGCAGTCGTTGCAGCGACTCCACTTGACCGAGCTGCGGGATCAGCGCCTCCAGCGCACGGTGCTCCCCTAAGTCCTTGCCATAGGAGGTGGAGTTCTCCGAGACCAGCACGATTTCGCGCGCACCGCCCTCGGCCAGCCAGCGTGCTTCGCCTAGAACCTCGCCGGGTCGCCGCGAAGTGAACGCGCCACGAAACGACGGAATCGCGCAGAACGAACAGCGTCGGTCACAGCCTGAGGCCAGTTTGAGGTTGGCCACCGGTGACACATCGAGCCGTTGCCGAGCCACTTCAGCCTTGGCGGGGCGATCCACCGGCGCCAAGGGCAATAGGTGACGACGATCCTGCGGGGTGTGGGCCTCGGGGCGCTCACCGCTGATCACTTCGCGAACGATGCTGGAGATCGCCGCATAGTCATCGAAACTCAAGACCGCGTCAGCCTCGGGAAGTTCGCGGGCCAACTCAGCGCCATAACGCTCCGCCATGCAACCCACCGCGATGACGGCAGGACCAGCGCCTTCGCCATCCTTCAGGTCAGCTGCCGCCAGCAGGGCATCAACACTGTCCTTCTTGGCCGCTTCAATGAACCCGCAGGTGTTGACTACCACAGCATCGGCGCCGTCGGCTTGATCACCAGTGACCAGATCGAACCCGCCAGCCAATAGCCGGGCCGCTAGTTCTTCGGAATCGACCTCATTGCGTGCACATCCCAGCGTGACCAGGGCAACGGTGGGGCGGCTCACGCGATCAGGCTAGTGCGCAGGTGGTGATCAGTTCTCGCCGCGAAGTTGCGCCAGCACACCGGGCAGATCATCAGGGGTGCTGAGCACTTCGCGCGGCTTGCTGCCCTCACTGGGGCCAACCACTCCCCGAGTTTCCAGCAGATCCATCAGGCGACCGGCTTTGGCAAAGCCCACCCGCAACTTGCGCTGCAACATGGAGGTTGAGCCCAGCTGTAAGGAGACCACCAATTCCGCGGCCTGCAGGAGCAGGTCTAGGTCGTCGCCGATGTCGGCATCAATGGTGCGGCTTGCACCCGGCGCCACCGTGACATCCTCACGATATTCCGGATCGCGTTGGTCCTTGCACCACCGCACGATCTGGTCGATCTCAGCTTCAGAAACATAGGCACCTTGCATGCGCACCGCTTTGCCGGCGCCCATCGGCAAGAACAGCGAGTCGCCGTGGCCGATGAGTTTCTCGGCCCCCTGCTGATCCAAAATCACCCGGCTGTCCGTGGCCGACGAGGTGGCAAAGGCCAACCGGCTCGGCACATTGGCCTTGATCAGCCCGGTGACCACATCCACGCTGGGTCGCTGGGTCGCCAGCACCAGGTGAATACCGGCAGCGCGCGCCAGTTGGGTGATGCGCACGATGGCGTCCTCCACATCGCGAGGCGCCACCATCATCAAGTCAGCCAACTCATCAACGATCACCAGCAGGTACGGGTAAGGCTTAAGTGAGCGCTCACTGCCCGGCGGCAACTGCAAAGTGCCACCGCGCACCGCACGGTTGAAGTCATCAACATGGCGAAAACCAAAGTGCGAGAGGTCGTCATAGCGCTTGTCCATCTCGCGCACCACCCACTGCAAGGCCTCTGCGGCCTTCTTCGGGTTGGTGATGATCGGCGTGATCAGGTGCGGCACACCTTCATAGGCCGTCAGTTCGACGCGTTTGGGATCGATCAGCACCATGCGCACCTCATCGGGTGTGGAGCGCGTGAGCACCGAGGTGATCAAGGTGTTGATGCAAGTCGACTTACCCGCACCGGTGGCACCAGCGACCAGCACATGGGGCATCTTGGCCAAGTTGGCCACGATGAAGCGGCCCTCGGTGTCCTTGCCCAGGCCGACGGTCATCGGGTGGCTCTGGCTCGTGGACTCCTTGGAGCGCAACACATCACCCAGTTGCACCACATCGCGATCGGTGTTGGGGATCTCCACGCCGATCGCCGATTTACCGGGAATGACATCGATGATGCGCACATCGGCGCTCTTGACCGCGTACGAGATGTTGCGCTGCAGCGCGGTGACCTTCTCGACCTTCACGCCAGGCCCCAGTTCGACCTCGTAGCGGGTCACGGTGGGGCCGCGGGTGAAACCACTGACCGTGGCGTCGATGCCGAACTCTTGCAGCACGCCGGTCAAGGCGGCGATGACTTGATCATTGGCTTTGGTGCGCTCCCGCGGTGGCTCACCCTGCTTGAGCATCTCCATTGAGGGCTTGCGATACGGCGCCTGACGCACCGGCGCAGGGCGCGATGGTGCCACCACAGCTGCCGGTGCTGCCGTGGCACTAGTCGGCGTTGTGGCCGGAACTGGGGTTGCCGGCAGGTCCGCACCAGGAAGAGAGGCCTCAATGACCGCGCCGGCATCGGCCGACGAGGCATCAGCGCTGTGACCATCACCAGCGCCGGCTTGAGCCCGCACCTGCGCCAGGCGCGCCGCGATGTCGGCCAGATTGATTTCCTGCGTGGGGTGCTCATCGTCGATCGGCTCGCTCTGGCCGAGCACCACCGGTGAGTCAAACGGACGGTCGCGCTCTGGATCAATGCGATCGCCATCGGTGAGGTCAATGACTCGGCCGCTGCCCAATCCCGTGGCGGCACCAAAGGCTGCCCAACCACGCCGCCCCAGCAGCGATACGCGCGACCAGAAAGCCCGCTGCCCGGTGGGCTCCACCTCGTCGTCATCGTCATCGTCATCGTC
>DPWC01000053.1 GCA_003529305.1 Actinomycetota bacterium | reverse complement strand
CGAGAAGCAATACGCGGTCAGGCGAGTTGTTCGTGACGACGAGTTCCGACACCACGGGGCTGCCTTCGCGCTCGGCGATCTGAAGCTCTGCTGAGCGGACCGTGCGCAACCGCCCCCCGCCTGCGGGGTGGTCTAGCGACGAGCCGGCTGACCACACCGGAAACAGGGTCAGTGGCCCCAGGGGGGTGCCGCGGCCCAGGTGGAGTTTGGGAAAGGAGATGGTCATGCATGGCCCCCGTTTCGGTCGTGGTTTGGCGGATCCGGACGAATTAGATAGAAGTTTAGCATAATGGGCTGACAGGCGGTCCCATGACCCGCCCTAGGCGTGTAACACTTGGATAAAGGTCTTTTTTTTCTCCAAGTACCGGTATTATTTGTTTATCGACAAGGTTAGAAATCTCTGAGAAAGGGGCCCAGCGGTGGCACTCTCGGCTGACCGGGCGTATCCAGCGGCGTCGGGTGCTCGATGGGAAGACCTTCCGCGCCCCCATGTAGCGGTCGACACAGCTGTGCTCACCGTTCGTCTGGACGCCGACTCCTCCAGACGCGACTGCGTGCAGGTCCTCCTGATTGACGACACGGTGCGGGAGCGCATGCTGCCTGGTGGCTTCCTGTTGACAGGGGAAACTTTGGAGGAGGCGGCTCGGCGCGTATTGCTCGCTAAAACGGGCCTGAGATCCAGACAATTGGAGCAACTGCGCACCTTCGACAACCCCGAGCGGGATACCCGCGGAAGGGTGTTGTCCGTCGGACATCTTGATGTTGTCCGTTACGACGACTTGGTGGAATCCATCACGGAGTTGAACGACGCTCACCCAGAACGGCAACTGGTTCTCGAAGATGTCGATGAATTTCTGGAAGATCCACGATCGCTCCCGTATGACCATGCCTTGATCGTTGCTACGGCGGTCGCCCGGTTGCGCGCAGATGCGCAGGTGCGTGCCAACCCCTTCGGCCTCATTCGCGACGGCTTCACCCTGCGTGAGTTCCGACGAGTCCATGAAGCCATCAACCCGGAATTGGGGTTGTCCAAGGACACTTTGGTGCAGCGCTACCGGGATGAATTTGAACCTCTCACCGACGAGCCCATCTCCGATGGCAGCAGAGGCCGGCCGGCGAGGAGATTTCGTTGGCGCACCGCAGAAGAGCGCGATGACGCCTTGCGAAGACGAGCAAGGAGGAGCCCCTCGAGAGATTTCCGCTACTCCACCGCGTCCTCGCGAACAGATCGCAAGACCGCAGGTCCGCAGAATGATGCGACGGGCTTGGCCGAAGATATTGACATGGAGGCTCTGCAGGAGATGGTGGAACTCTTCAAATTGCAATCCGCTGTACGACGACCCCCCACTGACTTCTTGCGATGGCTGCGCGATGCCGACAGCGCGAGCAATCAGTCGGTCTGAACTTTGGCTGGTCACGGACCCACCTCTTTTGAGGAGGGCGTAGCAATGTGCGTGCACCACTGGAACTGAGTGGGTGGAGCCACGGCAATACCGCCGCCGTCCAGGAGTTCGCGACCAACATCGGTCAATGCAAAGAGGGTTTCGTGCGTGGGGTCCCAAGCAAATGGATCTGCGAAGCCGTCAGCAGCAGCAGCCGTGAGCGCCTCGGCACACTCACGGCGGTGATGCATGAGTTCGATGGTTTCCCCAGAACGCCGGCGGAGCGTGATCTTGCTCGCGCTGCAGCCCCCCTCGACGACAACCTCGGCGTTCACCAAGTAGCAGGCCACCCCTTGGCCGGCATTGAAGGCCTTGACGGATCGGCTCAGTTGAATCTGGTGAGCCATGTGACCCGCCGCGTAACGGCGGCAGCCGCCCGGGCCAGCCAATAAACCGGCGTACGCAATCGCCACATACTCAGGGCTTGACTTAGGTGCGGTGTCAGACATCGGGCCTGCTCCCATCGGACCTCTAGGGTCCGCTCGGAAGCGGCCCCCGCGCTTCTGAAAGGCCTGATGGCCCTCCAGCAGGTTTTCTTCCGGGGGCACCGTACGCGGGATGCGCGGTTGCCTGGCTAGGACGCCGGAAGACGCTGAGTCGAGAAATCCAATGAATTTCCCGGCTCGTACTAGCCGTTCTTAACCATTTCCCACTCTAGCACAGGAGGCCGACAAAACGATGACAAGATCCCTTCCCCCGCCCCACAGGTAGGCCCAGCCGACAAAGAAAGTGGGGGCCGATCCCTTCCGGGACCGGCCCCCACCGGGGCGTGCAGGCGTCAGAACTGACGCCGCCGTGGCGATCTAGTAATCAGCTCCCACAGCGGTGGCCCAGTCCTGGTTCACATGGAACTCAGAGTTGTCGTCGACATTGAGATACACCACGGTGGCCGGATCACGATTGCCCGTGTTGGGATCGATCGTGACCAAACCAGTAACGCCCTCCCAGTCCTTGACTTGGTTGAGCGCATCGGTCAGGCCCTTCTTGCCGAAGCCCTTGGCATCGGTAGCCGCCTTGGCCAGCAGGTTCAACGAGTCGTAGGTGTACGGACTCCAAGTGCCCGGCTCAGTGTTGAACTCCTTCTTGTAGGCAGCCACAAAGTCCGGGCCCTTCGGGAAGTCGCTGGGGGCTGGAACTCCGACCACCTCACAGTTCTTCGCCGCTTCCAGACCGGCTGTCGTGATGAAACCGGGGTCATCCGAGCCATAGTCGGCGACACACTTGGCTGTCGTACCGCTGGCCTTGATGGCCTTGGCGATCAGACCGCCCTCCGGGAAGTAGGTGGCTGCATAGATCACATCGGGCTTGGTGGCTGCCGCCGCTGCCACCTGCGCGGTGTAGCCAGACTTGCCCGGGCTGATCGCGATGTAGGCCGTCGTCGTGGCACCAGCAGCGGTCAGTGACTTGCGCAGCGACTTGGCAATCTGCTGGGTGTACAGCGCGGTGCTGTCGTAGATGATCGCGACCTTCTTGGCCTTGAGGAACTTCACGAGACCATCGCTGGCCACGGGGGCAATCTGGTAGTCCATCGGCTGCAGGGTGTAGCCCAATGAGTTCGTAGAACTGTTTGATGTCAGGCGGATCGGCACAAGATCGGCGCCGATGTACAACGGCAGAGTCTTCACGCCCACACCAGAGTTGTACGGGCCGATCACACCATCAAGGCCCTGCTCAATCGCAGCGTTGGCGGCGGTGACTCCAGCGGTCGGGTCTGCCTTGTCATCGATCGGCACGATGACGACTTCCTTGCCATTGATGCCACCCTTGGCGTTGAGCTCCTTGGCCGCCAGCTTGGCACCATTGACCATGCCCTCACCGGTGACCGCCTGGTCGCCAGTGATCGGACCTTCCACGCCGATTTGGACCTTGCCGCTAAACGATGGAGTGGGCGAGGAGCTGTTGCTCGAACCGCTGCTGGTGCAGCCGCTCAGGAGTAATGCCACGACCGCCAGGGCAGCCCCGGCAGCGAAAAAGCGAGTGCGCTGAGTAGTTGTCATGGCGGCAGATCCTAGGTGAGCAAGGGCTCCTTGCCAGAGAAGGCTTATCGCTGTCCGTTTTGCCCGCTCCTCAGGCCCAACCGTCACCGTGTTGTGACCTGTGCCACTTCGATACGGG
>DPWC01000076.1 GCA_003529305.1 Actinomycetota bacterium | reverse complement strand
GATACCGACCAGGCAAGCGTCGACTCAGTGATGCCGTTGAGGCATTCGGTGTTGAACTGGTTGATGCCCACGACGCCACGGCCGATGCCACGGCGGCAGTGGAAGTGATGCAGGCGCTGTTGACCTGGCAGGAATTGCGCGAACAGCCCGTGGATCAACTGATGAATCTTCAACAGCAGTGGCACAGGGAGTGGGCAGAGTCATTTCAGGCATGGGGTCAAACCCGTGGGCTGGATTTCTCCGATGTGCGATTGACTTGGCCGCTGTGAATCTCGTGAGGGGGATTTGATCGATGGCTCCGCGTTCCATTCCAGAGTCGGTCACGAGCCCTGCCTCAGAGCGGGTCGTATGGGAACACCTAATGAAGCATTTGCCGGACGAGGCCGTCGTCATTCATGGCCAGCGAATTCGCGATAACCGCGGTGACTGCGAAGCGGACTTTCTGGTCCTGATCCCCCATCGCGGCTTCGTAGCCATTGAAGTCAAAGGCGGCGAGGTCTCCTACGAGAATGGTCGGTGGTGGCAGCAGACCGCTGAGGGCGGCAAGCGCGAGGTCTATCCGAATGAGCAGGCGCTGCGAGCCAAATACGCGATGCAGGACTACCTCGATCGCCGCACTGATGTGTGGACCAAAGGGCGGGTGCGAAAAGCGCACCTGATGGTGTTGCCCCGCACCGCATGGGGCCCGCAATTAGAGGCGCCTGAGCCAGCGCCCGAATTCATCGTCTCTTCGGATCGCCTCAACGCCATCGCAGACATGCTGCTTCATGTTTTGGACAACCCGGGTGCGGATGAAGGTTTTCCGGTTCCCGATGAGGATGCGGTGGAGCAGGCCACTGACGCCCTAGCTGGTCGTTTGGATCAACAGCGAACGATTGATACGCAACGCCAACTTCTCGATGAGCATGTCGACCGCGTGACGATGGAGCAGGCAAAAATTCTGAATGCTTACCGAGGAAATCCGCGCATCGAGGTCATCGGCGGTCCCGGATCGGGCAAGAGTTGGCTGGCCCTGCAGATGACCAAGGATCTGGCCAAGGACGGCAAGTCAGTAGCACTGTTGTGCTATTCGAAAGGCTTGGTGACCTGGTTTCAACGCCAAATCAAGGCCTGGCCGGAGCAGATGGCTCGTCGAGTTGATGCGCGTACTTATCACGCTCTTGGCGTCTCGTGGGGACTCCAGATTCCCGAGGGGGCAGGCTCTGATCAGGTCTGGTGGGAGTCGGAGGCGCCCGGGTTGATGCTGCCCCTTGCGCAGGGCCTTGGGGACGAGCAGAAGTTTGATGCCGTGCTGGTGGATGAGGCTCAGGACTTCGCCGACTCCTGGTGGCCACCCTTGATCAACGCACTTCGTGACTCCGACCGCGGACAGTTCCACATCTTCGGCGACCAACGCCAAGGGGTGTTTGGCCGATCAGGTCGACCCGACCTTTCCTTCGCCACCATGCACCTGACGAGCAATGTTCGCAACACCAAGCAGATTGCCAAAGTACTCAAGCCATTTCGCGAGGACGCTGTCGAAGCGCGGGGGGGAGTTGGGCTCCCCGTGCGATTCGTGCAGTGCACTCCACAGCAGGCCCATGACACTGCCGACACCATTGCCGTGAAACTTCTCGAGGAGGGCTGGAAGCAGCGAGATATCGCGGTACTCACGACCCATCATCGCCACAGCCAGCAGATTCGGCTGGCAGACGGCCTCCAGGGTCGTGATGGATTCTGGGAAACCTTCTGGGAGCGAGATGACGTCTTCTACTGCACGGTCACCGGCTTCAAGGGGCTGGAGCGCCCTGCAGTGGTGTTAGCTGTCGACGGCTTTCTTCATCAGGAGACTGCGCGAGACATCTTGTATGTCGGCCTTTCACGCGGGCGCGATCAACTGATCGTGTGTGGCGACCTTGACCAGATCGGCGAAGTGGGCGGACAGGAACTTCGAAGGCGACTGAAGAGGGCCCAAGAGGGCTAAGCGCTGGCTGTCTGCTTTGGCCCCGTCCACCCCGGATGAAATGGAGTGAAGGGGTCGGTGGTGTAGTCGTCAGAGATATACCCGGTGCACCGCGGAATCTTGGTCCCCACGGTGCGATGCGCGAAGTCGAGCTCCGTTGAAGTGGCCCAAGGGGCGGGGTAGTGCATGCCCCAAGTCGCCGACACGCAGGCAATGATTTGCAGCAGCACGAAGATCGCCCAGTTGCCGTGAACGGCTAGGTAGATCAGCGTGATGATCAAGTTGGGGACATGGCATGACAGTGCCTTGACCTTTTGAGTCAGCGCTGTGTCATGTTCGGGCGCGATGTAGTGGTCCCAGTAGATCCCGTGGAAGTTGGGTTGCCAGATTCCCATGAGGGACCAGGCGATCACCCACGCCAGAACGGGCTGATTCACCCACGAGGCATCAATGCCGGAGACAGCTTTGGTGGCCAGTAGCCAGGTCGCTAAGAAGAGCTGTCCACTGCTACTGCCCCACAAGATGCCGAATATCAGTGCTGAGCCGTTGTACTTGGGACGATTGAAGCGGACGGTGTAGCGCACCCATATCACGCTGTAGGCCATGAAGATAAAGCCAAAGCACAAAGCGGTGTACCCCACCCACCGCCAGTCCTGCAGTTGACCAGCTTGAACGATGGCGCGACCGGCAGTGCCGCGCACCTCGTTGAGAATGCCTTCTAGCCCCCCGCTGTACCACGAGAGTAGCCAACACAGACAGAAGTAGATGCCCCCGCGCACCCACGCGAATTTCGCGTTGAATGCTGTCCACGGCATACCTCGACCGTTCGACAGATACCAGCCGACCAGAATCACCAACACGGTGGCAAGGACGATGGCGATGACATCCATGGGTGCTCTCCCGAATCTGATTGACGGGACCGGCTCTGATGTCTACCTTTCCAGAAGTCAGCCCCGCTGGCCTGCCGAATGGGCATGGCACGCGGGCCGAGCAGCACAAGGAGTCGCAATGTCGTCAGTGATGAATGCTCAACCGATTCAAGGAGCCCAATACAGCCGGTTCACGGCTCGCCCGCTGAGTGGCTCCTTCGGCGCCCTGATCAGTGGGGTGCAGGTTGCTGAGGCGATCGACGATGACGCCCTGTTCGCGGAACTGCGGCAGGCCTGGCTGACTTACTCGGCATTGTTCTTTCGGGATCAAGACCTCACCCCCGAGCAGCACTTGGCGTTGGGTGCGCGATTCGGTGAGGTGCAAAAGGAGGGCTACGCACCCAGCATCGACGGCCTTGCCGGAGTGTGGGTGCAGGAGTACCCACAGATGTACCAAGGTCCGGTCAATGACATCAACTGGCATGCCGACAGTTCGTTCCGCGAAAACCCCACCCGCGGTTCACTGCTGTATGCACTCGATGTTCCGGTGGCCGCTGGCGACACAGTGTGGGCCGACGCCCACGCCGCCTATGAATCCCTCTCACCGTCGTGGAAGGAGTTCATCGATCCGCTCGTTGCCATTCACGATGCTGCCACTATGAATGTGCACGCCATGATCGATGCGATGGGCGGCGGATTCTTGGCCATGCGACAGCAGCTGCCACCGACTCAACAGCCCGTTGTTGCCACACATCCGGAAACCGGCCGCAAGATGTTGTTCGTCTCGGAGTTGATGACCAGAGAGATCCTGGGGATGAGCCCGCGAGAGAGCCGTGCGGTTTTGGATTTCCTGTTTGCTCACCAGACCCGGCCGGAGTTTCAGTGCCGCTGGCATTGGGAGCCCAAATCCCTTGTGCTGTGGGACAACTACGCCACGATTCATCGAGGCATCTTCGATTTCGGCCAAGAGCACCGTTTAATGCACCGGGTCTCGTTTCATGATGGGTGGCGACCCAGCGCCTAAACCCAGCGCCCATTGGCCAGCATCGACTAGCCCCGGCTAGGAATCCACGACGGTCAAGAAATGGCGAACCGCCCGCCCCGGCTAATCCGGGACGGGCGGTTCAGCGTTTGGCGATGGTGTTGCTTAGGGGGCAGGCACCAGCACCGTGTCGATGACATAGACGCGCGCGTTGGCCGTCTTCACATTGCCACAGACGATGTTGGAGGTGCCATTGCTCGAGGTGGCGATCGTGAAGTTCTGGCCGGCGCCATTGATCGTGATCTGACCACCGTTGAGCATGGTGTGTGAGCCGGCAAGAATCTCCGGAGTGAGGTCACCAGCGAACACGTGGTACTTCAGCACATTGGCCAGCTTGCCCGTGGGGTCGGCCTGCAGCGCCTGGAGTGTGGCGGCATCGACCTTGCCGAAGGCGTCATTGGTGGGCGCGAATACCGTGATGTTGGGTGTGGTGTTCAGGGTGTTGGCCAGACCAGCGGCGCCAACCAGGCTCACCAGCGTGCTCAGGGCAGGAATCTGCGAGGCGGCCGTGGCCACGGGAACGGTGGGCGCAGCAGCAGCCACCGCAGCCGGAATGGCTGCGCACGCGGCACCGAACGGACCAGAGGCGGTTGTGGCCGGCGGAGTGCTGGCGACTGGCGCCGGGGTGTCACTCTTCTTGCTGCAGGCCGTCAGGCTGACAGCCAGCGCGGCAATGGCCGTGGCGATGATCAAGGTGCGCGTGGGGCGCAGGGTCTTCATGGTGGCTCCTGTCGTCTATGCGGTCAGCAAACCGTGGCATGGATTGTTCAACCCCGCATCTTGGCGAGGGGAAATGTCCGAAATGACACGGCTTGGCCGGCTCCTGCGGCGGAACAGCGGTCGGCCCACCACACTGGGCCAGTGACTGTGAGCCTGACCAAGCCACGCGCGACGAGTCCGTGGATTTCGCTCGGTGTGCTGGCCATGGCGCAGTTCGTCTTGGTTCTGGACTCCACAGTGGTCAATGTGGCGTTGCCGTCCATCCAGAATCAGTTTGAACTGACCGAAGCTCGATTGGCCTGGATTCCGAACGGCTACCAATTGGCCTTTGGTGGTCTGCTGCTCTTAGGTGGCAGTTTGGGCGACCTTTATGGCCGTCGTCGACTCTTCATGATCGGTTTGGCTCTGTTCAGCGGAGCATCGTTTATTGCCGGTATCGCCTGGAGCGCTGACATCGTTATTGCGATGCGCTTTGTTCAAGGCGTTGGTGCGGCGATGACGGCGCCGGCCGCACTGTCGTCGATCAGTCGCATCTTCACCGAGCCAGGGGAGCGCTCGCGGGCGTTAGGAACTTGGGGCGGCATTACGGCCCTCGGCGGAGTAGTGGGTGCTGTTCTTTCCGGCGTGATCACCCAGCTTGCATCGTGGCGCTGGGTGTTTTTCCTCACCGTCCCAGTGACGGTACTGGCCCTGCTCTTGGCACCGCGGTTGGTTCCCGAAAGTCGCGCGCCCAGCAAGCCGCGCCTTGATGTGGTTGGTGCGGCATTGGTGACCCTTGGCATTGGTACCGCGGTGTTCACCTTGTTGGACAAGGGCCAGCGATCCTGGACTTCGCCCTTCGTCCTGACCGGATTGGCCGTCGCCGGCCTGCTGATCGTGGCCTTCGTTCTCTGGGAGAAGCAGCGCACGAACCCGATGGTGCCCCTGTCGATCTTCCGCAATCGCAATCGCGTCGTGGGTGTCGTGGCCTCGGTGATTTTTGGGTCCATTTTGTCGACCTACTTCTTCACCACCACGCAGTACATGCAAACCGTTTTGGGCTTCACACCGTTGCGCACCGGCGTGGCGTATCTGCCCTTGGGTCTGATCATCTTGGTGTCTTTTCCGCTGGTGTCGTTCGTCGTCGCCAGAATCGGCATACGACCCGTGATGCCCACAGGTCTGGCGGCCGGGATGCTGGGTTTGATTCTGTTGTCGCGCATTTCTGTTGATGGCACCTATGCCGGCGATGTGTTGCCGGGTATGTGCCTGATCGCCTTTGCTGCGGCCTGCGGATTTGTCACCTTCACGATCGCCGGGGTTGATGGCACGACGGAGGAAAACGCGGGCATCGCTTCGGGGATCTTGAACGCCGGCGGGCAGATCGGTAGTGCCTTGGGACTAGCCACTTTGGTGTCGATTGCGGTGTCCGTGCTGGCCTCGGAGTTGGCCCAGGGTGTGAATCGTTCACAAGCTTTGGTCGACGGTTTCTCCAAGGCATACACCGTGGGTGCCGGTCTGCTGCTGGTCGGTGCCGTGATAGCCGCAAGCTTCCTGACTCGTCGAACGACAGTGACCGAATCGGCACCTATGATGTGAGTTCGGACTGCAGCATATGTGATGCAGACACCACTGTGGCGTGAGGAGGCGTTGCAGGGGGGGATGAACCACCGGGGGATCGGGGGACAACGAAGTGGCCGCGCGCGGTGAGGAGTTCGCCCACTCTGTGATGTATGACGAGGCGCTGGTGTGGGCGGCTGATAAGCACCGCAGCCACTTTCGACGGGCTTTTGCCGAAGAGCCACGGATCCCCTACCTCACACATCTTCTTGAGACCTCCTCGCTGGCATGGAGTGCTGCTGCAGG
>DPWC01000229.1 GCA_003529305.1 Actinomycetota bacterium | reverse complement strand
ACCCAGATGCTGATGGTGTCGTCAGACTCACGCACCACCCGGGCAACCTTCAGCCCCATCGACTGCGAACGCGCGACCGGCAGCACCCAACGGAACCACACCAGGCACGCCAGGCTGCCGCCAATCAGCGCCAGCCAGAACACCTTGGCCAGTGGGTGCACCATGAAGGCCTGACCCATCTTCACCTGGTGCATGAAGGCAAGGACGATGCCAACGTAGATGTAGAGATGGGTGACCCACCAGACCTCGTACCGCATGCGGCGGCGCACCTGCTTGTATGAGGTCACACCCACCATCACGAACAACGCATACCCGACCACTGCCGGCAGCATCCAGCGCACATGCACGATGAATGACCACAGTTGAGCGAGTGCACCGGTGCGGGTCAACGCGGAGTAGCCGAGGAGGGTGGTGATGAAATGCATGACGATGAGCCAGATGGACCACGGCCCTGTGAGGCGATGCCAGCGAACCAGCCGGTCATGACCCACTTCCCGCTCGATGACCGGAATTCGTGCGGCCATGAGCACCACGAGCACGGCAAGGTAGGTGCCAACCAAGCCAGAGATGCGGCCGACTTCGGTGAGCCAGCCGGCGGCACCGTTGGGGGCGGCGTGACCGCGGGCAGCGAAGTGGAGGGCGAGCACCGCGCCTAGACCGAGACCGGCCAGCGTCATTGCGGTGTCGGCGACTGTGGAGCGGACCCCGCGGGCAGCCCGCGCCTTAGAACTCATAGGTGGATTGTGCGCCACCGGCGTGAGAGGAATCTAAGACGCGGCCGGCGGCGACTTGCGCGCTGCGACTGAGCACAGGCACACGTTGCTTCCGGCGTGTCGCCCTCGGGCGAGTCTCCCATGCACCCCTTGGCATCGCGCAGTGCTCCCGCGAGGCAAGTACGCCTATGGCACCGGGTGTGCCAGCGATGCCTCTGACGTGTCAGACCCTGCTCCTAGCGTTCCCGCGACCAGCGGGCACGGGGGTGTGCTGGTCGTTGGCCGGCCGCGGCCCTTCATGGTCGCGGCCGGCCCACTTCTGAGCGGTGGCACGGACTCCTATTCACTTCACCAAAGCCGGTGCTGGCCCTCGTGTTGGTCCTCATGTGACCGTGGGTCATCGGCTGGCTGCAGGCTGATGTTGACCACTGCATCCGGAAGCGCCTCATGCAGTGCACGCTCAATGTTGCAGCCAAGGTCGTACCCCTCCTGCACCGACCACGTTCCAGGCACCAGCAAGTGGAATGCGATGAACCGGTGTCGACCAGCGCCACGGGTCTGCACTTGGTGCATGTCGATGCTGTCGCTGCGGAAGGTATTCAGCACTGTCGCGATGACCTCAAGGTCTTCCGCCGGCAGTGCCACATCCATGAGTCCAGTGATGCTGTCACGCATGAGCTTGTAGCCAGTGACGACAATGTTGCCAGCGACGAGGATTGCGACGACCGGGTCAAGCGGCTGGTAATCGGTGAGTGCGACGAGACCAACTCCGACGAGCACGCCAGCTGAGGTCCACACATCGGCCATCAGGTGCTTCGCGTCGGCGATGAGGACCAGCGACCTGTGCTTGCGACCCGCACGCGAGAGCACAAGGGCGGTCGCGGCGTTGAACCCCGAAGCCACCGTCGACACTGCGAGACCGATTCCAAGGTCAGGTTTCAGATGACCACCGTGAAGCAGGCGCTCGGTGGCAGCGGCGATGATGACCAACGCCGCCGCAAAAATCAATGCACCTTCAACTAGCGCGGAGAAGTACTCGGCCTTGCCTTGCCCGAAGTGGAACCGCTCATTCGGCGGCAACGCGGCTCGGCGAAGTGCGAGCAGTGCGATGACAGCCGCGATGATGTTGGTCGTTGACTCGAGTGCATCGGACAGGATGCCGACGGACCCGGAGACCCCGTAGGCGACCAGTTTCATCGCGAAGACTGCACAGCCAACGGCAATTGACAGCCACGCCCAGCGAGTCAGGTCGACCCCTTGGGCGGATTCGCGCTGCTGGGCCGCTTCAGTCACAGGGGGATTCTGCCAGTGCGCGCGGTGGCAGTGTGTCCAGTCCGGCGTGCCTGCGGGTCACAGGATGCGGGCTGCTTGGTCAAAGGACAAGCGTGGCAACCGCTCCCGCCACGCATCAGGCCCAGGCTTGCCGATGTTGACAACGCAGAAACTGCGCCAAGTGCTGTCGCCGAAAAACTCAGCGTCCATGTCGGCAGCCTTGAAGCCCGCCATCGGGCCGGCTGCGTAACCAAGTGCGCGCACCGCGAGCATGAAGTACCCGGCGGCAAGCCACGCCTGGTTGCGAGCCATCGTGACGCGGCGCGTCTCGTCCGCGAACGAGTCTTTCGCGCCGGCGAAATGCGGGAAGGTCTGAGTCAGGAACTCATGGAAGTCATTGTCAGCTGCCAGGACGGCAGTAACCGGCGCCGAAAGCGTTTTGGCACGGTTGCCCTCGGACATGTGCGCCACCAGACGCTGCTTGGCTTCCTCACTGCAGATGAACAGAACCCGCAGCGACTGCAGGTTCATGGCGGTCGGGCCCATCTTCACGAGGTCATAGATGCGATGCAAGTCCTCAACGGGTACCGGCTCATCGGTGAACGTGTTCGCGGTACGGGCAGCGGTAAACAACGCCTCGAGCGACTCCTCGCTGATAGCGGTCAGTGCTGTTGGCAGACTCACGTTGACTCCTCGGGAATGAGATTTGAGAGACCTTGACGCTGCGACATGAGCGTCCGGACGTGAAGGGAAGTCTCCCAACTCCTGCGCTGGACGCAAGTTCGGGGCGCCGCACCCGATCCGAGGCACCCCCGTGGTCGCGGTCAGGTGCGACGCCCCGAAGTCAGCGCGCCCTCGCGGTTAGATGGTCGCAACAGTCGTTC
>DPWC01000124.1:1861-3737 GCA_003529305.1 Actinomycetota bacterium | reverse complement strand
CATCGCGTGTGGCGCTGACGCGGCCATGCTCGGATCATTGGCGGCGCGCGCGGATGGTGCGCCAGGTCGCGGATGGCATTGGGGCAGCGAGGCGTATCACCCAGACCTCCCGCGCAGCGAGCGTCGGTTCGTGGGCACGACGGGAAGTCTGCGCAGTGTGTTGTTGGGTCCATCCACGCGCGCCGACGGAACGATGAATCTGGTTGGGGCCTTGCGCAAGGCGATTGCCACCGCTGGCTATGGCGATCCCAAAGAGTTTCAGCGCGTAGACCTCAGCGCCATCGCCCGTTGATTAGGCGCTTTGTGCGCAGACCTAGGATCGCCGCGTGAGCCAGTCGGATCGCGGAGCCGTTCTCGTTGTCGACTTTGGCGCGCAGTACGCCCAACTCATCGCTCGACGGGTGCGCGAGGCGCGCGTCTATTCCGAGATCGTGCCGTCCAGCATCACCGCTGACGAGCTGATCGCTCGTCAGCCTGCCGCGGTGATCCTTTCCGGTGGCCCGGCCAGCGTGTACGCGGATGGCGCACCCACCATTGACCCTGGCGTCATGGCAGCGGGGATCCCTGTGTTGGGGATTTGCTACGGCTTTCAGACCATGGCGGCGGCTCTGGGCGGCGATGTCGCGCGCACCGGTGTGAGTGAATTCGGCGCCACTTCCTTGACCGTCACGGCCACTGATTCGGTTCTGTTAGCGGGACTCCCGGCGGAGCTCGGCGTCTGGATGTCGCACGGTGATGCGGTGCACACGGCGCCGGATGGGTTTGAGGTGACAGCAACGACGGCCGGTGCTCCGGTTGCTGCCTTTGAGGATCGAGCTCGCCAACTGGCCGGCGTTCAATTTCACCCTGAGGTGGTGCACACCAATTTTGGGCAGCAGATCTTGGAGAACTTCCTTTACTCCATCGCCGGGATCGAGCCATCGTGGACGACCGCCGGCGTCATTGAGAGTCAGGTAGAGGCCATCCGTCAGCAGGTTGGCGACAAGGCGGTGGTCTGTGGCCTGAGTGGCGGCGTTGATTCGGCTGTTGCCGCTGCCCTTGTGCATCGTGCGGTAGGGGATCGATTGACCTGCGTTTTTGTTGATCATGGTCTGCTGCGCAAAGGTGAGGCTGAGCAGGTCGAACGAGACTATGTGGCGGCAACGGGAATCTCGTTGAAGGTCGTCGACGCCCGCCAGCGTTTTCTCACCGCCTTGGCGGGGGTGACCGATCCCGAAACCAAGCGCAAGATCATCGGGCGAGAATTCATTCGAGTCTTTGAGGATGCCGCCCGTGAAGTGGTGGCAGAAGCAGGTGCTCATGGTGAGCAAGTGGAGTTTCTTGTTCAAGGAACGCTGTACCCCGATGTCGTGGAATCCGGCGGCGGTGCGGGAACGGCCAACATCAAGAGTCACCACAATGTGGGTGGTCTGCCGGATGACCTGCAATTCTCCCTCGTCGAACCTCTGCGGACACTGTTCAAAGATGAAGTTAGGGCGGTGGGGCTGGAATTGGGTTTGCCACCCGAGATCGTGTGGCGCCACCCATTTCCTGGGCCGGGTTTGGCCATCCGCATCATTGGCGCTGTTGACGAAGAGCGCCTGGCCGTGTTGCGAGAAGCCGATGCCATCGCGCGCGAGGAACTCACTGCAGCGGGACTAGATCGTGAGATCTGGCAGTGCCCTGTGGTGCTGCTGGCCGATGTGCGCAGCGTCGGCGTTCAAGGGGATGGTCGCACTTATGGGCACCCGATTGTGTTGCGTCCAGTCTCCAGTGAAGATGCCATGACGGCGGATTGGTCGCGCTTGCCTTATGAGGTTTTGGCGCGCATCTCGACCCGCATCACCAATGAGGTGCGAGAGGTCAATCGGGTGACGCTGGACATCACCAGCAAGCC
>DPWC01000124.1:0-1504 GCA_003529305.1 Actinomycetota bacterium | reverse complement strand
GGGGCATCGGGTTGGGTCTGGCGCAGCGTTGGGCCCACGACGGTTGGCAGGTGATTGCGACGGCTCGCGAACCGCAGTCCGCTGAAGGCCTCTGGTCGTTGAAGCAGGACTTTCCCGATCTGCAGATCGAGCAATTGGACCTCGGTGACTCCTCGAGCATCGCCGCATTGGTGTCGACTCTGGCGGAGCGCCCGATCGACATGCTCATCAACAACGCCGGGATCTTTGGGCGGTTTCCGCTTGTGGAGAACATCTCAACGCAGCGCTTCGGCACCTTGGACTACGAGGTATGGGCGGAGGTGATGCGGGTGAACTGCTTCGGCACGGTAGAGCTGACCGAAGCCCTCATGCCCGCCATCGAAGCCAGTGAACGCAAGACAGTGATTACTTTGTCGAGTGCTGCCGGCTCCATTGGAGGACACCAGGCACCGGCGATTCCCTACACCTCCAGCAAGACCGCGCTGAATAAGGCCATGACCACCATCGCGCGCACGGTGAAGGATCGTGGGGTCTTGGTCGCGATCGTGTGTCCTGGCCATGTGCGTACTCGGCTGGGGCTTGGTGGTGGGGAGATTGAGGTAGACGAGAGTGTGTCGGGATTGGCCACGCTGATCGGCTCGTTCACGATCGAGGACTCCGGCACTTTCCGCCGTTACAACGGCGATCACTTGGTGTGGTGACGATGATTCGACGCAATCTCGGCCAATCCACGCTGTTTGTCTCCAAGGTGGGATTGGGCTGCAATAACTTTGGCTGGCGCATCGATCAAGAGCGGGCCACCGAGGTGGTCCAGGCCGCCCTTGATGCCGACATCACCTTGTTCGACACCGCAGATGTTTACGGCAGGGGCGCTTCTGAGGAAATGCTGGCGCGGGCTTTGGGTTCGTCGCGCAGTGCGGTCGTGATTGCGACGAAGTTTGGTCATGCCTCAATGTCGATGGAGTACGACGAGGATCTAGGTCCCAAGGGTGGCCGTCGCTACATCCGTCATGCCGTGGAGCAGTCGCTGCGCCGATTGGGCACCGACTACATCGACCTCTATCAAATGCACACGCCCGATCCCTCCACGCCGATCCAGGAGACCTTGACGGTGCTGCACGAGTTGGTGGTTGAAGGCAAGGTCCGCTACCTCGGGCAGTCCAACTTCCCTGCTGCGTTAGTTGAGGAGGCTGGGCTGGCGGCTAAGGAACTCTCCTTGACCCCCTTCATCTCGGCGCAGGAACACTGGTCGTTGTTGGAGCGCGGTATTGAAGACGAGGTGTTGCCGGCAGTGCGCACCCACGGCCTAGGCGTGCTCCCGTACTTCCCGCTGGCTCATGGCTTGCTCACGGGGAAAGTGCGCGGTGGCGTAGCGCCGACCGGAAGTCGACTAGCCGATCGACCCACGCCGATCCCGGACGAGCAATTGGCCGTTGTCGATGACCTCAATACCTTCGCGCAGTCCATCGGCCGCACCATCTTGGATGTGGCGATCGGAGTCTTGGCGGCTACTCGGCCAGTGTCC
>DPWC01000025.1:948-3631 GCA_003529305.1 Actinomycetota bacterium | reverse complement strand
AGTCGACGAAGTTGCGGGCGAAGCGACGCACCGGTCCGCGGTCTCGGGGCAGTAGCGCTGATTCGTCGCCAGCCATCATTCGTTCGCGTTCGCGTGCGCGATCCGCAGCACTGCCAGCACTGCCAGCGCCCGAGCGTCCGCGCACTGGTTTGCCCTTGAGGGCGGCCTTGCGCTGAGCCTCAGCCTGCTTGCGTGACGGAGTGGCGTGCCCCTTTCCCGACGGTGCAGAAGTGGCGGGGTCGTCGGCTGGTGTGGTGTCGTGTGCCTTAGCGTCAGGGCGGCGACCAAACATGTCGGCAAGGTTAAGGGGTCAACCATGGGCAAGTCAGTCGACCGGACTTCGGGTTCACTCGTGGGCAAGGTGGCGGTGGTCACGGGTTGCACGCGAGGTTTTGGCCGGGTTCTGGTCACCGATCTTGCCCGGGCGGGCGCCCGGGTGGTGGTGAGCAGTCCGTGGCGGGACGAAAACGACGCTCTGGCGGCCGAGTTGACTGCCCAGAGCTGGGAAGCGGTCAGCGCGTTGGGTGATGTGACCAGCCGTGACCAACTCAGTGCACTGGCGCGCAAGGCAGTGGACACCTTCGGCCAGTTGGACATCTGGGTCAACAACGCTGCGTACGAAACACCGGGAATGAATCGCGCGCTGGATTTTGGCGATGAGATTTTTGATGCTGTGGAAGAGGTGAATGTCCGCGGCACTTACAACGGAACCACAGCTGCCCTTCGGGTGATGATCGAACAAGGCGGCGGCACCATCATCAACATTACCGGACGCGGCGATGATCTGCGCCCAACGCTCTACACCGTTCCCTACGGCGCCAGCAAGGCGTGGATCCGCTCCTTCACTCGCAGCATGCGTGCTGAATACAAGAACACCGGTGTGAACATCGTGTGCTTCAACCCAGGGGTCATGACCACCGAGCGCATGGATCGGGCCGAAGCGGAGCAACTGGCCGGGATCGATCCGCGGACCGAGAAGATCTATCCCACCATCATGCGTGTTCTGGGCGATCCTCCTGAAGTAGCTTCCGGCCGCTTGGTTGAGTTTCTCGCTGCTGGATCTGCCGCCAAGAACGGGGAGTTCCGCCTGATCAATCTGCGCAAAGTGTTCAAGGGAATCGGCGGCGAGGCCGTGTATCAGGTGCGTAACCGCACCTCACGATCATCGACCTCAGCCGGGTAGTTCCAACATGCGATCCAGTGCGATGCGTGCCCACCGAGCGACCTCGCCATCGACCTCAATGCGATTGACGAGCGTGCCGGCCGCCAAGTTCTCCATCGCCCACACCAGATGCGGCAAGTCAATGCGGTTCATCGTTGAGCAGAAGCAGACAGCGCGGTCCAAGAAGACGATGGTCTGCTCGGGGTGCTCTTGAGCCAGGCGCTTGACGAGGTTCAGTTCTGTACCGATGGCCCACACGCTGCCAGCGGGGGCGGCATTCACCGTGCGAATGATGAACTCCGTCGAGCCCACAAGGTCTGCCGCCGTCACAACTTCATGGGTGCACTCTGGGTGGACCAACACCTGAACGCCAGGTAGTCGCTCTCGCACCTCGGACACAGACTTCTGCGTGAAGCGGCCATGGACTGAGCAGTGGCCGCGCCACAACACCATGCGCGCGGCTGCTAATGCCGAGGCGCTGACTCCACCGCCGGGCAGGCGCGGATCAAAGACCGCGCAATCATCAAGACTCAGGCCGAGTTCGCGAACAGCCGTATTGCGACCTAGATGTTGATCGGGCAGAAACAGCACGCGTTCCCCGTGGGCAAAGGCCCAGTCCAAGGCCCGGCGAGCATTCGATGAGGTGCACACAGTGCCGCCGTGACGACCCGTGAACGCTTTGATCGCCGCGCTGCTGTTCATGTAGGTGACCGGAATCGTGCTTTCTGCCAGCCCAGCGTCGGTGAGGACCTCCCAGGCTTCTTCCACTTGTCCGATGGCGGCCATGTCGGCCATCGAGCACCCAGCCGCCAGATCAGGAAGCACGACCTGTTGCTGTGGCGTGGTCAAGATGTCGGCGCTTTCGGCCATGAAGTGCACACCGCAGAAGATGATGAACTCGGCATCAGGCCGGGCGGCGGCCTGCTGCGCTAGTCGAAAGGAGTCGCCAGTGACATCAGCAAACGCGATCACTTCGTCGCGTTGGTAGTGGTGACCCAGCACGAACGCCCTCGAGCCCAGCGCCGCGCGGGCGGCACGGGCCCGCTCAACAAGATCAGGATCGCTGGGTGCGGGGAGGTCCCCCGGGCATTCCACGCCTTTTTCCGTGGCAGGGTCAGCCGCGGACCCCAGCAGGGTCAGCGGTACAGGCGTCGAGCGCATGGGTTCATGCTCCCACAGCGTCTCGGGAGACGAATCTTGCTGCGATCCTTGAGACCTAGGCGATGAGTTCGATTATTGCGGCGATGACCTCGGGGGCGTCTGGCTCAGTGCGTGGGCGGAATCGAGCAATGGAACCGTCCGCACCCACGACGAACTTCTCAAAGTTCCACTGGATATCGCCAGCGATGCCCTCGGCGTCTTCAACGGCGGTCAACGCGTCATAAAGGGGGTGTCGGCCCGGTCCGTTGACTTCGATCTTCGAGAACATCGGAAAGGTCACGTGGAACTTGGTCGAACAAAAGTCCACGATTTCGGCCTCTGTTCCGGGCTCCTGTGAGCCGAACTGGTTGCAGGGAAAGC
>DPWC01000025.1:0-670 GCA_003529305.1 Actinomycetota bacterium | reverse complement strand
AATCCCTGGTCGCGGTACTTCTCCTGCAGTTCCTGCAGCGTCGCGTACTGCTTGGTCAATCCGCACTTCGAGGCCACATTGACCACGAGTAGAGCTTTAGCACCGAGGTCGCCCAAGGTGGTGCTGCGACCGTCGATGGTGGTGACGGGAACGGACAGGACGCTCATTGGTTCTCCTTGTGCGGTGATTGGCCGTGTGGGTGAAGGAAGTGTGGCAGGTACGGTGACGGCGTGCGAGTTGTTGTTGCTCCGGACAAGTTCGCTGGCACTTTGTCAGCGGTAGAAGCCGCAGCTGCCATTCAAGCCGGGTGGCTCGACATTGCTCCCGAGGACACCCTGGAGTTATGTCCCATGTCCGATGGTGGCCCGGGTTTTCTTGACGCCATCGAAGCGGCGGTCGGGGGCGAACGGCTGGTAGTGGATGTTCCCGGACCGTTAGGTGACGATGTGGTGGCCGATGTTCTGCTCGTGGGCACTACGGCTTACATCGAAAGCGCGATGGCCTGTGGCCTGCACCTGCTGAATGCGGACGAGCCCGATCCGGTGGGAGCCAGCAGTGCTGGCATCGCGGACCTGCTGGTCACTGCCCACTCGCACGGGGCAACCACGGTGGTGGTGGGGGTCGGCGGTACCGCATGCACGGATGCTGGAGTGCCGATGCTGGAGCGCCT
>DPWC01000084.1:5590-5796 GCA_003529305.1 Actinomycetota bacterium | reverse complement strand
GAGGGCCGCACGGGGTATCCCTTCGTGGATGCCGGCATGCGGCAATTGCGGGCCGAAGGCTGGGTGCACAACCGCGTGCGCATGGTCGTGGCGTCCTTTCTCGTCAAGGATCTACATCTGGACTGGCAGCGTGGGGCAGCCCACTTCATGCAATGGCTCCGCGACGGCGACATCGCCAGCAATCAACATGGCTGGCAGTGGACCGC
>DPWC01000084.1:0-5306 GCA_003529305.1 Actinomycetota bacterium | reverse complement strand
TGCGATGCCCAGCCGTACTTTCGGATCTTCAATCCGGTGGCGCAAGGTCAACGCTTTGATCCAGACGGTGACTATGTGCGTCGTTACATCCCGGAACTGCGCGGTATTGACGGCGCAGCTGTGCATGAGCCGTGGTTGGCACCACTACTCGCGCCGGACTATCCGGCTCCGATCATTGAGCACGCGGCCGAGCGGCAGGAGGCCCTGGCTCGGCTCGCCGAGGTCACGGGTTCGGCTTCCGACGCGAAGCCCTAACCAATCCGGCACCGGCCGCCAGCATCGCCAAGGCCGCAAGCAGCAGTGCCGCAACGGCTGCTCCGGTCTTGGCTGTTCCAGACCCCGTTGGCAGCAGGAGATCGGCACTTCCGGTGGAGGTGCCGCTGGAGGGGGAACCACCCGTAGCCACGGCAATATTGCGAATCTGCCCAGTAGCGCTTTGCGCCACTGTGGTGACCACGGTGAACGATGCAGACAGCCCCTTGATCATGGGATCGATGTAGGTACAGGTCACCACCGGAGCGCGATGGGCACAGGCCCACGCCTCTCCTGATGCCGAGACATACGACAAGCCGGCCGGAAGGGAGTCGGTCACCACGATCGGCGTAGTCGTCGTGCTGGGGCCCTTATTAGTCACGGTGATGCGATAGGTCGCCTCGCGTCCCTTGACCCCGACCAGATCCTTGATGACTGACAGGCGAGCTGCTGCCAGCACTTCGGTCGGATCGTCATCGGCGTTATTTTGTGTATCAGTTTCGGCCGAGGGTGTACTGACGACCGCCGTATTGGTCACGCCCGGTTCGGCTGCTGTGCCCACAGCCACCTTCAACGAGATGCGACTACTGGCATCTACCGCCAGTCCCTGGGCGCGAATACAGGTGACAGTGCTGCCCACCCTCGAACAACTCCAGCCTGTTCCCGAGGCGCTGACGAAACTCAATCCCGCAGGAAGGTCGTCGGTCACGGTGATGGGACCCGGATCATTAGTCGGACCGCTGTTACGCACCGTCAGCGTGTAGGTGCCGGTGGATCCCACAGTGAAACTTCCTGAGTGTGACTTGGTGATCGACAGATCAACCAGCGGCGGCACGATTAAGCGATCTGCAGCCGAGTTATCCGATGGATCCTCATCATCGATGTCGGACGAGGTTGTCGCCGTGTTCGTGACCTGCGGGTAGGCAGACGGCAAGACCGTCGCCGTCACCGTGTATGTGGCACTTGATCCGGCTTCCAGCGGATTTTCCAGGGCGCAACTGACCCGCTGTCCATCCACGGCACAGGTCCAGCCATCGTCAGCCCCATCGGCCGACACCGGCTCGAGTCCGGCAGGCAATACATCAGACGACACCACGCTGCGCGCTTGGGACGGCCCCTTGTTCGTGACCACCATCGTGAAGGTCACGGGCTGCCCGATGACAGGTTCGGGGTCATGAGTCTTGGTGATCGACAGATCGACGACTCGCTCCACGGTGATATCAGCGTCGTCGGAATTGTTCGATGGGTCAGGGTCAACAGTGGGCGAATCAGCCTCAGCCGTATTGGTGTAGTCACCGGGGTCCGTGGCCCCATCGACTTCCACCAGAAGGGTCAGGTCGGGGGCGGCTCCGCCCGCAGGGATGCCCGCGTTGTTCGCCAAGGTGCACACCACTTGCTGACCGCTGGGCGAGACAGCACCTGGAACACAGTCCCACGGTCCCGTCACATCGGAGTATCGAAGACCAGGGGGCAAAGAATCGGTGACCACGATGTCACCGGCGGTATCAGAGGGTCCGTCGTTTGTCACCGCGATGGTGAAGCTGGCACTGCCACCGGCTTCAGTCCGCGGCGCATCGGCCGTCTTGGTCAAGACAAGGTCTGCGCGCGTGCGCACCGTCACCGACGCCGAGTCCTCATTGTCTGCTGGATCGTCACCCGGCGTGGCGGTGGTCACCGATGCTGTATTGGTCAGCACCGCCGCATCGTTGGTGCCTGGCGACACCTTTGCTACCACGGTAAGAGCGGGTGCCACTCCAGGCGCCAAGGCGTCGCGGCGGCAGGAAATCTGCAGATCGACCACCGGTTCACAGGACCATCCCGATCCCGAGACCGAAGCGGACTCAAACCCTGCCGGCAACGAGTCCACAACGACGACATCGTCAGCCGTTGATGGGCCTTCGTTGGTCACGGTGATGGCAAACAATGTCGACGAGCCTGCGGTCACCGGGTTAGCCCCTGTGACGGTCTTGGCGAGCACCACATTGGCGCTGTCGCGCACCTCCACCTCATCGGTTGAGGTGTTGTTGAACAAGTCTGGATCTTCTGTGGGACCGGGATCAACCACGGCGGTGTTGGCCAGCTGCGCCGGTCCGGCATCGGGATCGATCAACGCAACCACGGTGATAGCTGGCGCATCGGCCGACGCCACCAGGGTGGCCGCTCGGGTGCAGGTGATGGTGCCGCTGCTGTGCGAGCAGGACCACCCCGTGCCGGAGGCACTCACAAAACTCATCTGTGCGGGCAGAACATCGGTCACCGTGATGGGGCCCTGGGAGTCCGACGGGCCGTTATTGGAGACCGTCAGGGTGAACGCCAAATTTGAACCAGCAATCGCCGCTGCGGTATGCGACTTGGTGA
Organism: Actinomycetota bacterium; assembly: GCA_003529305.1. Taxonomy (GTDB): domain Bacteria; phylum Actinomycetota; class Actinomycetes; order UBA12327; family UBA12327; genus UBA12327. Next base: position 2,696 of record DPWC01000084.1, on the reverse strand, counting down.
TGGACAGATCAGCAGAGGTCACCGGAGGTGAGGTGTCACTGTCCGTGTTGCTGGACGGATCAGGATCTGGAGTCGTTGAGTTCACCGTGGCCGTATTGGTCACATCACCAGAAAGACCCGAGGAGGCCTGCACGGTGATATCGACTTCTGTGGTCGTGCCGGCATCCTGCGCTCCGCTCAACGAGCAAGTCACGCTCTGACCAGAGGCGCTGCAGGACCAACTTCCGGTGACCGAGGAGAACGACTGGTAGGTCAATCCCGTCGGCAAGGGATCCACAACCGTCACGGCCTGCGCTGCTGATGGGCCCAGGTTGCGCACCCGCAGGCGATAGACACCGGTTGATCCGGCGACCACCGGTGCAGTCGACGACTTCTGCATCACGAGGTCGGCCGAGGTGTCTGGGACCTTCTCGACAGTGCTGCTGTTGTTGGACGGGTCTGGGTCAGTGGTGGGGCCACTCACCGTTGCTGTGTTCGTCACGGCGCTCGTTCGCCCCTGATCAACATCAACAATCACGGTGATCTGCGGAGCAGACACCTGCACACCTAGATTCGCCGCTCGCTGACAAGTGATAGTCCCGCTGGCCAATGCGCAATTCCAACCAGAGCCCGAGGCGGAGACAAAGGTGGCGCCCGCGGGCACAGCGTCGGCCACTGTGATCGTGCCTTGCGCCACGGATGGACCTCGGTTGATCACATCCAAGGTGTAGGTGGCTTCACGACCCGCCACCATGGGTCCTACTAGTCGCTTGGTTATCGCCAGATCAGCAGCTGTGGTGACGACAGCAGTATCCGGGTCCGTGTTGTTCGGGACATTGGGATCAAAGGTGCGGGCATCCACCGTCGCCTCGTTGGCAAATGTCGTCCCGCTGGCGGTGTCCGCTGGCACCCGCTGCACGACCGTGATCACCGGGAACGACGAACCGGAGTTCAAGGTGTCCGCACCATTGATGCGAGTGCAGGACACCTGTCGGCCATTGATGTCACAAGACCACCCCGTACCCGTTGCTGAGACAAGTTCGGCTCCGGTCGGGACGGTGTCAGCCACGGTGAATGGGCCAACGGCTTGGTCTGGACCACTGTTCGACACGGTCAGTCGCCACGAGAGTCCAGCTCCGGCAATCACCGGTGTGGCATGCGTCTTCGTCATCACAACATCCGCACTGTCGATGCGGGCATCTGCTGAGCCAGATCCTCGATACGGCCCGACCGCATTGCCTGGTGCGCCTGTGGCGTCGGTGGCTGTGGCCACGACAGTGTTGGTGTGCTTGATGGACGCACCCACACCTGGGGTGGTGGCAGCAGCAGGCAAGGGACGCGCTCTCAACAAGATCACGGCCGTATCGCCCACGCCTAGATCGCCAATGTCGTTGAATGACAGAGTCTGTACAGCGCCGGCAATGCCTATCGCGGGCTCAGTGGCGACGGTGGCGCTGCTTCCTACCGTGACTGATGCTGTACCGATGACATATTGCCAATTCGGGGGCAAAGCATCCGAGACATCAACGGAGAGTGCTCGGCCTCCTCCGGTGTTCTTGACCTCAATGCGCCAGAGGAAGTCCTCGCCGAGGTAAGCCACCGGGCCAGCGGGCGTTGTCTTGGTCACCGTCAGAACCGGGAACGCAGGGCGAACAGTCGCAGGATCCGACGGGCCGTCATAGAGACGACCCGATCCCGGCAAACTGCGATAGCCCGTGATGTCTGCGGTGTTGGTCAGGGCCGCTGTGGTCAACGATGCCGAAGGCGCCAACACAGCGTTATACGACAAGGTCTTGTTGGCACCCGTGAGAATCGTGCCGCTGACCGTCCAGGTGATGGTTCCGCCACCGTTGACACCCGCGCCAGTCAAGATCGCCCCCGCTGGCAATGGCGTCTTCACCACAACCCCCACCGGCACCGTGTCGGTCACCAGCGTGTTGTAAGCCGTGCTCACATTGGCAGCATTGGAGTTCGTCACCTTGATCGTGTAGGTGAACTGTTGACCCGGCTCAGGGGTGGTATCTGACACCGTCTTATCCACGGCGAGCAGCGGCTCTTCCACAATGACAGTGGCCACCGCTGGCTGTGGTGTGCCTTGAGTGAAGCTGTAAGACGGCGATGTGGGAGCCGGGCCAGCGACCGAATCCCACTTCGCATAGGCGGCGTTAGAAAGAGCGTTGCCGCGGGTAACGCCGGCAAGATCCTTCACGGCCACCGAATAAGTGATGCGCACTGTTCTGGCCTGCGTAGCGGCGGTGGCATTGCCCAGATTCCAGCCGAGCAAAGTCGAGCCATCCAACTGCGCCTCTGGCACCAACTCCTCAGCGTTGAGATCACAGGTTGACGCATCGGCGTTGACGCACTCGACCGTGTCTGTGGTCAAGGTAGTGCGATCAAACCCTGCGGGCAATCGATCGATCACCGCAAGGTTGTAGAAGGTCACCTTGGCCGGGATGGTGACAGTGGCAGTGAAGGTGGCGGTCTGACCAATAGTGCGCGCTGCCGGGGCAACAGTCTTGGCAATCGTCGCGCCAACAACAGTGACCGTGTCACTTGCGGCGGTAGTGAGAACCCGCTCCACGCTCGGGTCATTCACGGCGTTGTCGAGCGTGCTGCCAACCAATTCCGCTTGATTCGTCAACCGGGTGCCACCAACGGCGCCGCGGTCCACAGTGGCGGTGTAGATCAAGGTGCGGGCGATGCCGCCGGCCAGCGTG
>DPWC01000020.1 GCA_003529305.1 Actinomycetota bacterium | reverse complement strand
TTCACCTCAACGGCCTCAGAGGATGGCGACGACCCCCTCGCCCGAGTTCTTGATCGCTTCGACCTGGCTCCGGCGTTGGCCATCGTGACTGATCTGGACCGCCAATTGCTCATCATGAGATTCGTTGACGAACGCAGTCAAAGCGACATCGCCGAGGCCTTGGGCATGGACCAGAGCACGGTGTCGCGGCGCATAGCGCGCACCTTGGTGGAACTGCGGGCTTATCTCTCTGCCGACTCAGAGTTGGCAGAGAGCCGTTGGGGAACCAACAGCCCCCAGAGCGCGGCCACCGCCGGCACCAGCAGCACCCAGCCATAGACGGTGGTCATTCGCGCGTAAGAGACCGCAATCAGCACGATCAATAATTCCAGCGTGATAGCCGGGCCTCGGGCCCAGCGACGCCGCCGCCATAGACCCCTGGCGGCAACCAGAGCCAGCGCAGCAACGCCCAGCAGCGTGACCACGAGTGCAGCGTCAGCAGCAGCGGTATCGCTGCGATCCACGACAGAGGCGACGGCGACGGCACACAGCGCCACACCCTGAGTCCCACACACGATGGGGGCAACCAGCTCTCGCCCACGGCGTTGATCCAGCAAGCCCATGCTGGCGACCCTAGCCTGATCCCATGCGCATCACGCTGATCGCCAACCCGTCGGCGACGGGCACCAGCGAGCAGCGCATTGACCGAGTTCGTGCTGAACTGGCAGACACCATCGACACCGAAGTTTTCGTCACGGCAAGTCGCGACGAAGCCGTGGCCAGAGCTCGTGACGCCACACAGCACCGCCACGACGCCGTGGTGGTCATTGGCGGAGACGGCACCGTTAATGCCGCGCTGAACGGAATGCTGGGCGAGAACATTGATGCTGATCCTGCCGACCTTCCTGCACTTGGCATCATTCCCGGCGGCCATGCGAATGTGTTCGCGCACGCTCTGGGGTTACCGCGCGAAGTACCGCAGGCAGCGTCGTTGATTCGCGAGTCGCTCACAACACGCCAGTCGCACACTGTGGGTCTTGGCCGCGCCAACGATCGGTGGTTTGCGCTCAATGCCGGACTTGGCATCGACGCCGAAGTGATCAGCAGCGTGGAGGATCTTCGTCAGCGTGGCCTTCCAGTATCGCCCGCGGTGTACTTGGCCGGCTTAGCCAAATCGTGGGTTCAGGCACATCGCTGGTCATCGCCCATGCACATCCGGGTCGCCTCCAGCAACGGTGCCGTCCACGACTTACGCGACATGGTGTTTGTCATCGTGCAGAACACTGCTCCGTGGACGATGCTCGGGGATCTACCCCTGCACGCCAGCGCCCGGGCAAGCCTGCTGGCTGGACTCGATGTCGTGGCCATGGAGAGCCTTTCGGCGGCCACCATGGTGCGCATTCTCGGGTCGGTTCTCACCGGTGGCGGTATCGCTGGCGATAGCGGAGATGCCGAGTCGTCCCGGCCATCGTCAGCAAGACCACCAAGGCCACCTAAGCCACCCAAGCCTGAGGCCATCGTTCTGCACGACATCAGTCGCATTCACATCACTGCGCAAAAGCCCGTGCCCGTTCAGATCGACGGAGATCTGTGGCGTCCCTGCACTGAGCTCACGCTGGTGGGCCACCCCCATGCCGTGCGGGTCCTGGCACCTGCGCCCCTGGGGCTGGATCCCGGAGGACACGGCTAGGGCGAGCATGTGACCGACCCGACAAGGCGCGCACACTCCGTGTCCGCCAAGTCCCTTGCGATGCGGCCCCCACTCTGGGACACTATGCGTTACCGAATGGTGACCTTCCCCGGAAACCCGTGGTTCTGAGGCCTTTTTGCCGCGTCATAGAGCCCGGAAATCCCCACCAGGTCGTCGTGAGGGCCCCGACCACCCGCTCACCCCCGCCCAGAGGAGCCCGCATGGACTGGCGCCACGAGGCCGCCTGCCGTGACGCAGACCCCGAGCTCTTCTTCCCCATCGGCAACACCGGACCGGCCGTTCTGCAGATTGAGCAGGCCAAGGCTGTCTGCCGCACCTGCTCGGTGGTGGACGAATGCCTTGAGTGGGCCTACGAGTCTGGCCAAGACGCCGGTGTCTGGGGTGGCCTCAGTGAGGACGAACGCCGGGCAGCCAAGCGACGCCAGATCCGCAGTTACAGCGGCTTCTAACTCAGCGGTACATCAATCCGGGCGCGGGTGCCGCCCCCCGGTGCCAGTTCCATGGAGAACTGACCTCCTAGTTCGCTGACCACCAGCGTGCGCACAATCTGCAGGCCGAGGCGTTCGGAGTTTTCGACCGCAAAGCCAGCAGGCAACCCTCGGCCGTCATCAACGATGTCCACGACAAGTCGTTCCGTGCTTCGCACCGCATGCACTGACACTTCACCGGCTAATCCCGCGAGGCCATGCTGGATCGCATTGAGCAGTACTTCGGTCAGGGCCATCGCTAACGGTGTCGCCACTTCAGCAGGGATGACTCCGAAGGCGCCTGAGCGGCGCGTCTCGATCTGTGGTGCATCAGCCGTGGAGCCCACATCAACGACCATCGCCAACAACCGATCTGCGACATCGTCGAAAACCACCACTTCATCAGGTGTCTGAGAGAGCGTCTCGTGCACCACAGCGATGGAGCCCACGCGCCGAACCGCCTCGTCTAAGGCCATGCGGGCCTCGGCAGAGTCCAATCGTCGCGATTGCAGACGCAGTAGAGCGGCCACGGTCTGCAGATTGTTCTTGACCCGATGATGCACTTCGCGAATGGTGGCGTCCTTGGTGGCCACCACGCGATCCCGGCGAGCTAAATCTGTGATGTCGCGCAACAGGACCAAGGCTCCTAAGCGGCGTCCCCCGGGGCGCAGCGGAATGGAGCGCAGGAGGACATGAGCGCCGCCTGCTTCGATCTCTACAGCGCGAGGCACCCGGCCGCGACACACGCCGATGATGTCCTCGTCAACGGGGCCTGCGGTCAGAAGTTCTGAGGTGACCTCGCCAAGATCCACACCGGTGAGGTCACCAATGACGCCCAGTCGACGATAAGCCGACAGTGCGTTAGGACTGGCGAACAGCACTCGACCTTCCGGATCCAACCGGATGAGCCCATCCCCCGCGCGAGGCGATGACTCTGGATCACTAAATACCGCCGGAAATGGGAAGCGCCCCTCAGCCACCATCTGCGCAAGTTCGTCAGCGCTGCTGAGGTACACCGACTCCACCGTGGGAACAGAACCGTCCTCGGCAGCGGCCTGGCGTCGCTGGCCATCACCAGTTCGCACCCGATCAATGACAGCGATCGTGCGCCCGGCGCGTTGTACCGCAATCGCCCGCT
>DPWC01000161.1 GCA_003529305.1 Actinomycetota bacterium | reverse complement strand
GTCGGATTGGGCTATGTCCGCATGGGGCAATCAGCGCCCACTCTTTCTGGCGGGGAGGCCCAGCGAGTCAAGCTCGCTGCCGAACTGCAGAAACGGTCAACGGGACGCACGGTCTATGTCCTTGATGAGCCGACCACAGGACTGCATTTCGACGATGTGGCCAAGCTTCTGGGTGTCTTGAACCGATTGGTGGATGCTGGCAACACGGTGATCGTGATCGAACACAACCTCGATGTCATCAAAACTGCTGACTGGGTGATCGATCTCGGCCCTGAGGGAGGATCTGGAGGCGGCCGAATCGTGGCAGCAGGAACGCCCGAAGAGATCGCCGGTGTCACCAAAAGTCATACCGGCCGGTTCCTCAAGCCTGTGTTGACCGGATCGGCAGGTTTGTCAGGTTCGTCATCGGCGACCTCGCTCTCTGGTGTGTCACCAGTCAAGACGCGGCAGACAAAGCAGGCGAAGACGACGAAGCAAGCGAAGGTTGAGGGCTCCACAACCACGAAGAAGGCTGGCTCTACTAAGCCTCAGGTACGCAGCGGAAAGGTGACTTCATGAGCCACGCAAGTAAGGCTTCCGAATCCGGGTCTGCCGATGACGGCGCACTGGCAGTGCCGGGTGCGACCCGTCGTCAGGTGCTGCGCACGAGTGCAGTGGTGGGAGTCGGGGTTGCGGCAGCCGCAGGCCTCGCGGCTTGTGGAGCCTCTTCAGGTGACTCCGGAGCTACACCCAGCGCGGGCGCGTCCAGCACCAACGCACCCACTGCATCGCCGGGTACCCAGGCAGTGACGGGCGCCATCGTGGAACTCGCCGAGATCCCGCCGGGAGGCTCTGTGGTGCGAATCGTCAACGAACGCAAGGTCGTGGTGGTTCGGGGGAGCGGTGATCAGGTGCGAGCCTTCGGAGCGGTCTGCACACATGCCGGCTGCACGGTGAAGGGGATCGATAACGGTTCGATCTTGTGTGTGTGCCATGGCAGCAGATTCGACCCGGTTACCGGGTCTGTTCTGCAAGGGCCGGCCCGCGCACCATTAGCGGAAGTGCCCGTTCGTGTGCAAAGTGGCACGGTGGTTTTCGCCTAGGCGGTCCCCATGACTGAAGACGCTGAGGTCTCCCGCGCGCGTCCGGCGCCTGGCAGCGTGCCGACCGCGCCAGGGGTCTATCGCTTCCTCGATGAATCTGGCCGGGTTCTGTATGTCGGCAAGGCCCGCAACCTGCGGAGCCGCCTCGCGTCCTATTTCGCCGATGTCACGACCTTGCATCCGCGGACCCGGGCCATGGTGTCCACTGCTGATCGGGTGGACTGGACGGTCGTCGGCACCGAAGCTGAAGCGCTCCAACTGGAGTACAGCTGGATCAAACTTCATGACCCTCGTTTCAATGTGAAGTATCGCGATGACAAGTCCTACCCGTATTTGGCGGTGACCGTCGCCGAAAAGTTTCCACGAGCGCAGGTGGTACGCGGTCAGCGTCGTAAAGGCGTCAAGTACTTCGGTCCCTACGCGCATGCGTGGGCGATCCGAGACACCCTCGATCAGTTGCTGCGGGTGTTCCCGGTTCGTACCTGCAGCGGACCAGCCTTTCGTTCGGCGCAGTTGGCCCAGCGTCCATGTCTGCTGGGGGACATAGGACGCTGCTCTGCGCCGTGCGTGGGGCGCATTGACGAGGCTGCGCATCGAGATCTCGTGGAGCAGCTGAGTGCTTTCTTGTCCGGGCGGACTGACCGGCACATGGCGATGCTGCGCTCACAGATGGAGCAGGCCTCGGCGGATCAGGATTATGAGCTCGCCGCCCGGCTTCGAGACGATCTTGCGGCGCTCACGAAAGTGGCTGAGCGCAATGTGATGGTGCTAGAGCCCGGGAGCGATATCGATCTGATCGCCTTACACCCTGATGGGCCGGAAGCCGCCGTCCACTTTTTCGCAGTCAGGGATGGTCGGGTCAGAGAAAGCCGGGGCTGGGTGACTGACCGCCCGCACTTAAATGCTGGTGATGAGGCGGAAGGCGATGAGGAACTCATTGGCGGATTCGTGCTCGACCACTATGGGGGTGCAGATGACGATGACCTTCCTCGTGAAGTCGTGGTGACGCATCTACCCGGTGATGCTTCCGGCTTGGAGGAGTGGCTGTCGGCTCGGCGTGGCGCGACCGTGCGGATTCGCCAGGCTCAGCGAGGGGACCGCGCCGCATTGTTGGCCACTGTTCGAGCCAATGCTGAGCAGACGCTCGTGCAACACCGGCTCCGTCGCGCCAACGATCTGACGGCACGCAGTGCCGCCCTGCAAGAGTTACAAGACGCCCTAGAGATTCCTGAGCCCCCACTGCGTATCGAGTGTCTCGATGTGTCGCAATTGCAAGGAACCTCGGTCGTTGCATCGGTGGTGGTGTTTGAAGATGGCTTACCGCGTAAGGGGGAGTATCGGCGCTTCACTCTGGAGGCCACGGATGATGTGGCGGCGGTAGCCGAGGTCGTCACTCGACGGTACGGCCGGCGTGTGCGTGCCGAGGACGACGCTGCAGCCGGAGTTTCTGCTGACGCTGCACCCAGCGAGCCGTCCGCCACCGGAAGGTTGGCACCGTTTGCCTACCGTCCGTCCCTGTTGGTCGTTGATGGCGGTCAGCCACAGGTGGCGGCCGCACAAACAGCCATCGAGCAACTGGGTCGTCCCGATCTCTTCGTCGTTGGGCTAGCCAAGCGTCTGGAGGAGGTGTGGTTGCCGAGAACACCCCACCCTGTGGTCCTGCCTCGCGGCAGTGATGCCCTGTACCTTCTGCAACGCCTGCGGGACGAGGCCCATCGGTTCGCCATTGCTTTCCATCGGTCCCGGCTCTCGCGGGCGATGACGGCCAGCGTCCTGGATGACATCCCGGGGCTGGGGCCGGCGCGACAATCTGCCCTGTTACAGAAGTTTCCGTCTGTGGCTGCCGTGCAGGCTGCGACGCCGGAGGAGATCGCCACCGTCCCTGGCATTGGGAGGGTGCTTGCGCAGCAGATTTACACTTCATTGCACAGCAGTTCTGGCGACGCCGAACCTTCCCACGGAAGCGCCGTTGACACGGCCGTGAATACGGCCACGGGCGAGATTGTGGGTTCATGACAACCAGCGGTGAGACCGACGGGGTTACCGCCGCACCTGCAGGCAGTCGCGAGGTCGTCATCGTCACCGGGTTGTCCGGTGCGGGCCGCAGTACTGCAGCCGATGCCCTTGAAGACCTTGGTTGGTATGTCGTCGAGAATGTGCCGCCCCCACTCCTGCCGGCCGTGTTGGATCTGGTGGGCTCGCGACCCGATCTGGGCCGACTGGCGCTCGCTGTCGACACGCGCGATCGCGCCTTCTTTGCCGCACTCATCCCCGCGATCGAGCAAATTCGTGAGCGCGGATTCGATCCCTATGTGCTCTTCCTGGAAGCCACGGATGAAGCCCTCGTTCGGCGCTTTGAGACCTCTCGGCGGCCGCACCCTCTGCAGGCTGATGGACGCGTTCTCGATGGGATCGGGCACGAGCGCGAACTTGTTGCCGATCTTCGGGCGGGCGCAGATCTGGTGATCGACACTTCGGTACTGAATGTCCACGAACTGGTTGCCAAAGTGCAGGCTGCGTTTGACGATCTTGAGTCTCGTCGATTGCGGGCGACCGTGATGTCCTTTGGATTCAAGTACGGCATCCCCGTCGATGCCGACCATGTTGTGGATGCCAGATTCCTGCCAAATCCGCATTGGGTGGAGGAGCTGCGACCACTCACCGGTCTGGATGCTCGCGTCAGTGACTATGTCGTCGCTGACCCACGGGCACGAGACTTCTTGGATCGGTACGGAGACCTCATGCATCTGGTGGCTGATGGTTACCTGTCGGAGGGCAAGCGATATGTGACCATCGCTGTCGGCTGCACGGGCGGCAAACACCGCTCTGTTGCCATCGTTGAACACTTGGCGGCCAGGCTCGTCAAAGACGGTGTGGAAACTCTCGTGGTGCATCGCGATCTGGGGCGGGAATGATGTCGACCTCCGACACCGCATCGCTTGGGCTCACCTCACAGCGCAACCCCAGCACGGGTCCGCGCGTTGTGGCCTTGGGCGGGGGACATGGGCTATCG
>DPWC01000120.1 GCA_003529305.1 Actinomycetota bacterium | reverse complement strand
CTTGGACACTACGGTGTCGGTGATGCGTCGGTGGTGGCGTGCGCTGGGCTGGTCTTCGCAGGAGGAGATCGCTGCCCATCTGCTGCTGACGCCTCAGTGTGGATTTGCCGCCGCTCGACCTGATGAGGTTCGAGCTGCGTTCACAGCACTAGACGAGACTGCGCGAGCCTTGGTGGAGGATCCTGATGGCAACCTCGACCGATCCCAGTCCTGAACCAGCGCCCGCCGCAGCTCTTGAGCGGCGGGACGCTCTGATTGCGCAGATCCGTGAACATCGCTATCGGTATTACGCCAAAGACGCGCCGACGATTTCGGATGCTGAATACGACCGCCTCGAAGTAGAGCTTCGCGAACTCGAGGAGAGGTATCCGGACCTGATCACCCCGGATTCACCCACTCAGACCGTCGGCTCTGGTACCACGGAGATGTTCGAACCCGTCGTTCATTTGGAGCGTCTCTACAGCCTGGACAACGCTTTCTCCCTGCAAGACCTCACCGCGTGGTGGGAGCGAGTGCGGGGCGGGCTTGGTGATCACGACCCTGAACTGCTGTGCGAACTGAAATTCGATGGGTTAGCCATTGATCTGGTGTACCGCGATGGTGTGTTGGCCAGCATGGCCACGCGAGGTGATGGCCACACCGGAGAAGATGTCACGGCGAACGCGCGATTCATTCCAGCAATCCCGACGACTCTGACGGTCAGCGATCATGGCGACATCCCGTCGGTTCTTGAGGTCCGCGGTGAGGTTTACCTACCGCTCGGAGCTTTCGATGCCATCAATGAGCGGCAGTTGGAATTAGGCCGATCACCCTTTGCTAATCCTCGCAATGCAGCTGCAGGAACCCTTCGACAACGGATGGATCGTCGACTGGCCGATTTGGATGCAGCACTGGGCAAAGCAGCGGCCACCCAGAAGTCTGAGTCGACGGCCAAAGCTGATACTCGACAGGAGCGGTTGCGCTCCGAGGTGCAGCGCGCATCGGACAATCTCGCGGCGCTCCAACTGGTGGTGCACGGGGTTGGTGTGATGCAGGGGAGGCAAGTCGTCGCGCAGTCGCAGGCCTACAGCCTGCTTCAGAAGTGGGGATTGCCCGTGAGCGATGCCGTGCGGTTGGTCCGTGGTGCCTCGGGTGTCGAGGAGTACATCACCGAGTTTGAGGCAAAGCGCCATAGCCTGCCGTTTGAGATCGATGGGGTCGTGGTGAAGGTCAACGAGGTTGAACTGCAGCGCCAATTAGGGGCAACCTCGCGCGCTCCTCGCTGGGCGATCGCCTACAAATTTCCCGCTGAGGTTGTCACCACGACATTGCGAGATATTCGGGTCAATGTTGGGCGCACCGGTCGGGTCACGCCATTTGCGGTGATGGAGCCGGTACGAGTTGCTGGCAGCCAAGTGGAGATGGCGACACTTCACAATGCGCAGGAGGTTGTGCGCAAAGGAGTGTTGATCGGGGATCGGGTGTACCTCCGCAAGGCCGGTGATGTGATCCCCGAAGTTCTCGGCCCAGTGGTGGAAGCGCGAACCGGCGATGAGGTGGCTTTCCAGATGCCCTCGCATTGCCCGTCGTGCGGAGCTCCCCTCGGCGTCGAGAAAGAAGGCGACGCCGATATCCGCTGCCCCAACTCCCAGTTCTGTCCGGCGCAGTTGCGCGAACGACTGGTGGGCCTGGCCGGGAGGGGCGCCTTGGACATTGAGGCCCTGGGGGAGAAGACGGCGAACGCTCTGCTGGACGATGACATCATCACCAACGAGGCGGAACTGTTTGATCTCACCGCCGAGCGCTTGCTCACCAGTAGCTATTTCGTCCGAGCGCCACGGAAAGGCGAGCAGGGTGAGCAACTCACTGAGAATGCCTTGGCGCTACTGGAGCACCTGGAGACCGCGAAAGAGCGACCGTTATGGCGCGTATTGGTGGCGCTGTCCATTCGCCATGTCGGACCCACGGCAGCACAGTCGCTGGCGCGAGCCCTGACGAGCATCGCCACCATCGCCGCGGCTCGAGCCGAGGACCTCGAATCCGTCGAAGGCATCGGTCCGGTTATTGCCGAGTCGATCGTGGAATGGTTCGCCGAGCCTTGGCATGGAGAGATCGTTAACCGGTGGGCGGCCGCGGGAGTGCGCATGCGCGAACAAGTTGCCGATGAGCCGCAGGTGCTGGCCAATGTCACCGTGGTCTTGACGGGTTCGTTGGATGGCTGGACACGGGACTCCGCCACTGAAGCGATTCAGAGTCGAGGGGGGCGAGTGACTAGTTCGGTGAGCAAGCGCACTGACTTTGTCGTCGCCGGCGAGAGTGCAGGATCCAAACTGGACAAGGCCACAGCGCTGGGGGTGACTGTTCTGGATGCGGCTGGATTCGCCATTCTGTTGGATCAGGGACCGCAAGAGGCGCGGGATTCCCAGCGCGGGTGATAGTCACTTCGCAGCCGATGTAGCACCATGGGGCTGTAGTGAGTGAGAGAGCAGGGTGAGACCTAGATGGCGAGCAAGGCGCGCAAGCGGCCGTCGCTGCTGCAGCCGTCCCTTTTTGCCGCCACCTGGCACGCTGCCGTCTGGGGTGGGCTAGCCACCCTGGCGCTCGCGCTGCCGCACCTGAACCTCGGGAGCAGCAAGTCACCGCAGGTACTTGTAGCA
>DPWC01000176.1 GCA_003529305.1 Actinomycetota bacterium | reverse complement strand
GTGGTGATGGAGGTCTACGCCGCAGGCGAGGATCCAATCCCTGGAGCCGGTGGCTTGGCCGTGGCCGAGGCGGCCCGTCGTGCGGGCGCCCGCGATGTGCAATTTGTGGGGTCATGGAGCGCAGTGACCCCCTACTTGCACTCTGTGGTGAGACCCGGGGACACGGTGATGACGATGGGTGCAGGCGATGTCACCTTGATCGGGCCCTTGCTCTTGGATTCTCTGCGCGAAACTGGGGGAGCCACCTTGACTTCGGATACTTCGGATTCGCTGTGAAGCGGGTCCGATGGGTGGTCGGTGTTTTTGGTGCCATCGCGCTGATCACGGGTTTCATCCTGATTATCTGGTTCTCTGCGGTGTTTGATGTCAGGACGGTCAAGGTCACCGGACTAGGCCCCAGCAGCACGCAGGCGGTGCGCGAGGCACTTCCCGATCTGACCGGGCAGCCACTGAGTCGGGTGACCAAAGAGCCCATCGAACAGGCAGTGCGCGCGGTGGCCCCCGAAGCCGCTTCGGTGACTCTGCAGCGATCGTGGCCGCATACCTTGGTGATATCCGTGCGCCCTCGCATCGCCGTGTTGAATGTGCGCACCCCCGCGGGCGGGCAGTGGGCCGACGCCGAGGGTGTCGTCTTTGGACCAATGAATCGGCCTAAGCACAACCTGCCGTTACTGATCATTGGGGCTCGTCAATCGCGAGTTGACGGCGATCGTCAACTCGCGGTGCTCGAGGCCACCACGGTGTTGGCGGCGCTGCCGCCTGCTGCGCGACAGCGCCTTGACTCCATTTCCATCTCGCGACCTGATCAGATCACCCTGAGATTGTCGCGCGGAGTGAGCGTGTTGTGGGGCGACTTGGCCGAAACCCAGCGCAAAGCCACGATCTTGCAGGCACTTCTTCCACAAAAGGCGGCCCGATATGACCTCAGCGTGCCGAGCGTGCCAACCACGGCAGGTCAGGAGAAACGATCATGACCTCACCGGTTGATGCAATCCCAGTTGTGCGCGACCTGCCAGAGCGGGTGGGCTTGTCGGTAGCCCTCTTTCACGGTTTTGGCCGAGGCCCCGATGCCCTGGATGACCTGACCAGTCGCCTCGTGGCCGTGGGCGCCGAAGTGCTGCGCCCCCACTTGCGATCGTCAGGTGGCTCTGGAGGAATGAACGACATCGCCGTGATGGGCACGATCGCTCAGCAGGTGGAAGCGCAGCGCTCTCCTGGTGTGCCCTTGGTGATCATCGGCCATTCAGCGGGTGGACAGGTCGCTTTAGAGGCAGCGCGCACTCTGGTGTGTGACGGCGCCGATGTTCGTGGAGTGATTCTGATTGATGGCAATGCCTCCCGCGAGCGAGTGCTAGAGCCTGCGTACGCCCAACTGGTGGCACACGGCGTGCCGGTGCGGTTGATCGCCGGAGCACCGGGCCGGTGCAATCGGGGTGGACGGTTAGAGAAGTGGCTCAGCGAGAACGCGTCAGGATTCGCCGGAGTGCGTGTGCTGACCGGACGGCATTGTGATGTCGAGGGTGAGCGGGCAGATCTGGCCTGCCGCCTGCTCTGTGGCGGCGTGAAGGATTCGCGCAATGTCGAGGTGCTGATGTCATTGGTCCGCGAATGGGTGATCGAGTGGTCAACCGGCCCAGGTCCCACCCTCGGGGCGCCGGCGATGGGCGCCATTGATGAATGGGTGACGGCAGGGGTGGTGCGCCCGATCGTGGGCGCGAACTCTCGATAGTGGCTTGAGAGTTCATCCGCTCGTTTGTGCCTAGATTCAGGGCTGCCGGTGACCAGTCACGACGAATTTTCCAGTCGGGTTGAGACCGACCCTCGCCTCTGTCTAAGGTCCGGCGTGCCGCTAGGGCACAAGCCTGAACCTTCACTTGAGGGTCAGGAACAGGTCGTTCCCCTCGGGCCACCGGCCCGGGCCCTTGAGGAAGGAAGAGAGACGGAAAATGGCCTCTCCACAGAATTACTTGGCAGTGATCAAAGTCGTCGGCATCGGTGGTGGGGGAGTCAACTCCGTCAATCGCATGATCGATGTCGGGTTGAAGGGCGTCGAATTCATCGCCGTCAACACCGATGCGCAGCAGCTTCTGATGAGTGACGCCGATGTGAAACTCGACATCGGGCGCGATGTGACTAAGGGTTTGGGCGCAGGTGCTGACCCCGAGATCGGCCGTCGTGCCGCCGAGGAGTCCCGCGAGGACATCGAAGAAGTCCTCAAGGGCTCGGACATGGTCTTCGTCACGGCCGGCGAAGGTGGTGGCACCGGATCCGGTGGCGCCCCCATCGTGGCCAGTGTTGCTCGCTCCATGGACATCCTCACTGTCGGCGTCGTCACTCGCCCCTTCACCTTCGAAGGTCGCAAGCGCATGGTCAATGCGGAAACTGGCATTGACGCGCTGCGTGAAGAGGTGGACACCCTCATCGTTATTCCTAACGACCGACTGCTCGAGACCAGTGAGCGCGATGTCACGATCCCTGAGGCCTTCAGCGAGGTCAACGGTGTCCTGCAGCAAGGCGTTCAGGGAATCACGGACCTCATCACCACCCCAGGGTTGATCAACCTTGACTTTGCCGATGTTCGCTCAGTGCTCAAGGACGCTGGGTCGGCCCTGATGGGCATTGGTGTGGCTCGGGGCCAGAACCGTGCGGTAGACGCAGCCCACATGGCGGTCAGCAGCCCACTGCTTGAGGCCTCCATTGAAGGGGCCCGCGGAGTTCTGCTCTCGATCTCCGGCGGCTCCGACCTGGGACTGTTTGAGGTCAACGAGGCCGCAGAATTGGTTCGCAAGTCGGTGCACAACGACGCCAACATCATCTTCGGCACCACGATTGACGACACGCTCGGTGACGAGGTACGCGTCACGGTGCTGGCCGCCGGATTCGACGCCGGCCGTCCACTTCCCCGGACGGTCGCACCCCCGGCCCGCCAGCCACGCGCAGTGCTCAGTGACACCCCGGCTGAGTCCTCAACCGGTGCTGGCACGGCGGCACCACCGCAGCGTGATGTCAAGTTCGATGACTTCAGTGACGATCTGGACATTCCTGACTGGCTGAAGTAATCGGCGCTCAGGGGCGATGCTGGCACTGCGCGGGTGCGTGCGGCAGGCTCAGAGGGTGACGACGAAGAACTCAGACGACGACCCCCGGGTGGTATTCACCCGGGGGTCGCTTGTTGTGACGATGCTGGACCGACGCGACACCCACGAGCGTGATGTCGTGCAGCATCGCCCCACCTGGAGCGGGTGTGGTGTGCATCGGATGGACCAGGTTCATGGCGATGGCGTGCGAGTGGTCACCACCCAGACCCCGTGCGAGCCAGCAGGTTCGATGCCGCAGGAGTGGCCTGATGCCGACGCGATGGTGGCCGCGCATTCGCCGGTGAATCTGCAAGTGCGTACCGCTGATTGCGTGCCCGTGGTGCTCTGGGATGGGCAATCTGGTGTTGTTGCCGTTGTTCATGCGGGCTGGAAAGGACTGGTTGCTGGGGTAGTGCCCGCAGCGCTGGCGACTATGGCTGATCTGGGGGCAACCTCACCGAACATCGCCGCGTGGGTCGGGCCGAGTATTTGTCCGCAGTGTTACCCCGTAGGTCCGCAGGTGCAGGACATGTGCGCTGAAGCAAGCCCGGTATCGCGAGCTACGGCGTCGGATGGCACGGCGGCTGTTGATGTAGCCGCTGGCGTCATTGATCAACTAGCCCGAGGCGGCGTCACCGATGTCACCCATGACGCGCGCTGCACCAGCGAGGAGCCTGAACTGTTCTCGTATCGTGGCGGCGACGAGGTTGAGCGACTGCGCATCATCGCGAGCGTGGCGTGATCGACGACAATCAGCGCCGACGGGACATCGCCGAAGCACTAGAAAAGGTGCGCCATCGCATCGATGCGGCTGGCGCAGCTGCCGGGCGTGACCTGGAGGCCGAACCGGTCACGCTGATCGTGGTTACCAAGACCTATGCCGCCGCTGATGTAGTCCATCTGATTGACCTTGGGGTGCGCGACCTTGGCGAGAACCGCGACCAAGAAGCCGCCAAGAAGCGGGCAGAGATTGAGGCATTGCGACCCGATGTCGAGGTGACCTGGCATTGCGTCGGACAGGTGCAGACCAATAAGGCTCGCAGTGTGGCGACCTGGGCCGATGTGGTGCATTCCGTGGACCGACCGGCACTGATCGACGCGCTAGCGGCGGCCCGCGCGCGCCTCATCGATCGTGAACCACTGACGGTGTTGCTGCAGGTCACCCTTGAGGAGTATTCGCCAATCTCGGCGGAGAGCCAGCATGGCGGTGGCAGCTCCACAGCCCGTGCCGGTGCCCATCCCGTGGAGATCGCCGACCTCGCCGAGCAAGTGCACAAACACCCCTCATTAGCGCTTCGCGGCGTGATGGCGGTGGCGCCACTGACGGCGGATCCGCGGGAGGCCTTTGGCCGATTGGCAGGGGTTTCGCGATCATTGGCGGCCCAGTATCCGGCGGCCACCTGGATCTCAGCGGGGATGAGTGGGGATCTCGAACAGGCCATTGCCCAGGGCGCGACACACGTACGGGTGGGCAGCGCCATCCTTGGGAACCGCCCCTTCGTCGGGTAGCGTGCAAAAGCCGGTGCCGAAGGGCGTCGGATGTTCTGGGTAGCCCGGAGCGTTGACGCTGAATCCATAAGGAGCGTGCGATGGCTGGAGCCATGCGCAAGATGGCCGTCTACTTGGGCCTGGTCGAAGGTGACGACGGCTATGACGAGTACGACCAGGACATCGATCGCCCGATGGATGATTACGAGCGCGTCGTTGAAGCTCAGCGCGTGCGTCGTCCGGACTACTCAGCAGGTTCCACCGAAACAGCTCCCGTCGTTCGTGTGGTTGCACCGCAGGCCGGCCTTGGTCCGGCGGTCATCGAGAGCGGCCGTATTTCCACGATGCACCCGCGCACCTACAACGACGCGCGCGGCATCGGTTTGGAGTATCGCGAGGGAACACCGGTGATCATGAATCTCACGGACCTTGACGACACTGACGCCAAGCGCCTCATTGACTTCGCGGCCGGTCTGGTTTTTGGCCAGCGCGGCAAACTTGAGCGCATCACCAACAAGGTGTTCCTGCTGTCACCGGCCAATGTGGATGTCACCGCCCAAGCCGAGGCTCGGGTGGCTGAGGGTGGCTTCTTCAATCAGTCGTAGTTCAGCGATGGCAGTTGCCGCGCTCGGTAGCAGTCATGGCGCAAGGCCAGGGGATGCACTGTGACGGCTATTGGGCAGGTTCTCTACCTCATCCTGTTCGTCTTCTCGTTGTTGCTGATTGGTCGCATCGTCATTGACTATGTGCGCCTTTTTGCGCGTGACTGGCGGCCCAAGGGTCTGACGCTGTTGCTCCTAGAAGGCGTGTACTCGGTGACTGACCCGCCAGTGCGAGCACTGCGACGAGTCATCCCGCCGCTGCGCATCGGTGGCGTTGCCTTGGACCTGTCGATTCTGGTGTTGTTTCTGCTCCTTGCCATTGCCATGCGGCTGGTAGTCCTGCTCTAGCCGGGTCTTTCGCCACGATGGTCAGGTCGCCTGCCTGCGCGAGTTCACCCTCCTGGGCGGTCAGCGCGTTGGTGTGGATCGCCCATAGCCGGTGGTACGGGTCAGCGGCTATTCTTAGAAGTCCAACTTCCCCGATCGATCCGGCTCGGAGCCCCGCTGGCCGGTCGAACTTCACAGCCGCGAGGTGACCCCATGGGCCTAACCCCCGAGGATGTGCGCAACAAACAGTTCACGACGGTGCGACTGCGCGAGGGCTATGACGAGGATGAGGTCGATGCCTTCCTCGACGAAATCGAGGCCGAGTTGGCCCGTCTGCTCCAAGAGAATCAGGAACTCCGGCTGAAGCTGGATTCCGGGTCGCCTGCGGCGGCTGCGCCGGTGGCACCGGCCGCACCCGAGGTGCCCCCCAGCGCGGTCGCGCCCATGGCGCCGGAGCCCAGCGTTGTTGCAGCGCCTGTGCCAGTTCCTGCTGCACCGGTTGACACCGTGTCAGCTACCCGAGTGCTTGAACTGGCCCAACGCACAGCTGATGATGTGGTGGCGCAGGCGCGAGGTGAAGCCCAGCGGATCATCGGCGAGGCGCAAACTCGAGCAGCATCAATGGACCGAGACGCCCAGGTGCAACGCGCGGCCCTCGAGGCGCGGGTGGAGGACCTGCGCAATTTCGAGCGCGAATATCGCAGCCGCATGCGTAACTACTTTGAGAATCAACTGCGCGAACTTGATACCCGTGGGGCGGACCCGGGTGCGGCCCTTGAGGGTGCCGCCGCCAGTGCCATCGCGCCACCGGCGCAAGCCGCGTTACCGCCCAGTGCTCCACCGGTCAGTGCGCCACCTGCTAGTGCACCGCCAGCTGCCGCACCACTGGTAGCTGTTTCCGCACCGGCGCCTGCCGCACCCGTGCCCACACCAGTTCCGGCCGCACCCGTGCCCACACCAGT
>DPWC01000102.1 GCA_003529305.1 Actinomycetota bacterium | reverse complement strand
ATGGAAGCACTTCGCGATGGCTCGCTTGGCGTTATCGACCACATCGACGCCGAGTTCAGTTTCACGGGTGTGCCGCCGGGAAACTATCGACTCGATCCCTCTCGTGGCGGCGGTGCCGTGCTGGATGTTGGGCCGTATGTCGTGGACATTGCACTGAGCAGTGTGGCTGCCAGCGCAGGACAAGCGGTCAGTCAGTTGGGTATTGAGGTCGAGTCTCGGATGGTGGTGCACAACGAGGCGCCCGGTGGTGTCGACATAACCACCCGGGCGCGACTACTCATCAGTGGCGTCGCCGCCGATGTGCTGATGTCCATTGACTCTGCCCCTGCTCAGCGACTCCAAATCTCCGGTGATCGCGGTGCATTGGTGTGGGCCGGTGGCGAGGCGTTCACAAATTGGCACACCGCCAGTCGCCTAGAGCGCCATCGCGACGGTGCTATCGAGACTCTGGACAGTTTCCCTGACACCGACCCGTACCAACTCATGGTGGAACAGTTTGGTCGCACAGTGCGGGGCGATGAGCCCTCAGTGATGCCGATGTCGGACTCCGTCGCTCTTGCCAATGTTCTGGAGCAGTTGCGAGCACCCCAGAGTTAGGCAGCCACCTCAGCAGCAGCTTGCGGAGCTGACTTGCCAACCAGGCCGAGGGATTCAATAACCCACCACAGCACTGCTCCAATGACTGCCAGCCAGATCACCCGACCAGCAGGCACTGTGTCACTGATGTAGAGCAGAAGCGCGGCAACCGCCAGCAGGGCGGCCGCGATCCACCGCCGCCACCGACGCACCAGAGCGCCCGTGCTCACCATGGCACTCACTCCATTGAGCGGCGCCACCGCTGCTCGGCCTGCGGCCATCATCAGCCCCCGAATTCGACTGCCCACCGCATTGGGTCCGGCGATCACGGCAGCCACGATCGCCACGACGCCGACAGCGATGCAGGTGCGTGCCAGTCCGGGTAGGAACCTCGTCAGCACCGTGAACGCCTGGAACTGCCAGCTGTCCTGAGCCACATTGAGTTTGGCCAAGATTGTGCCGCCGATGACCGTGTACGCAACACTGACCACGATGCCGGTGATCAGGAAGATCCAGCCGGAGATGGCCACGCCGCGGCGCCGTCGGTTGATCACCAAGATGCCAAGCGCCATCAACGCAAGTGCCGCCCAAATTAAGCCATTAGCCAGCGGCAATGCGATGCGATAGATCGTTGTAACCGTCTTAATGCCATCGTCCTTGATGAGTGTGAACTGAGCCTCCGAGGACTTCGGCACCGGAAGGCTGCGCAGTACCGGGAAGCGCTCGGCCAGACGGTCCCGCAGTTTGCCGATCAGCACCGCGGCATCGAGTTTGATCTCGTTGTCCTTGACGATGAAGACGGTGCCGCTCTTACCTTGCAACGCAGCGATGAGACCTGCCTGCGCCTGCCGATTTACCTCTTCAAAGACTGTTTGAGCCTGATCGGATTCCAAGGCCTTGGTGACGGCTGTTGCCACAAAGCCCTTGATGGCCTGCTGAGCCAACCCCTGGAATTGCTGGATCCCCTTAGGCAGAGCTCCAGCAATCTGATCTATAGGGGCGTTCTGAATGATCAAGGTCGTCAGTTGCGACCCGATCTCCTCGCGCACCTGCGGGGAGTCCAACAATGCACTGACAGTCTCGACATAGCGATCCGTGTCGGCAACTGTGCGCGAGGCCCAAGTGCCGATGATGCCAACAGGGGTGACTACTGCCGCCAAGAAGAAGATGACAACGGCAAGGAACGCTCGACCTTTCGACGGGCGCTTGGCCTCCACCGACGGTTCCGTCGTGGTCATGACAACCTCCATGCTCGTGCTCTCCAGATCACCGCGCTCAGGACAGGTGACACAGTAGGTCACCGCGGCGCCGATTTGGGTCAAGACAGCAGTCGTGCACCCCACCGATCGCCGTAGCGATACACCCCGAGGGGAACGCCGAAGGTCTGGGAGAGATTCGCGGGCGTCAACACATCAGCTAACGGGCCGGCAGCGAATGCTCGACCAGCTCGCAGCAACAGCACATGGGTATAGCCCGCGGGAATCTCCTCGAGGTGATGGGTGACCATCACGCTGGTGGGCGCCCAGTCCCCTGTCACCATCCGACCGAGCCGCCCCACCAGGTCTTCACGACCCCCAAGATCAACACCCGCTGCGGGTTCATCAAGCAGGAGAAGTTCAGGATCAGGCATCAACGCCCGGGCAATCTGCACGCGCTTGCGTTCGCCCTCCGAGAGGGTGCCGAAAAGGCGTGCCGCCAGATGTGCCACGCCTAGTTGCGCCAACAACGCATGCGCCCGGGCTAAGTCATCGGGGTCATAGGTCTCTCGCCATCTGCCCACGATGCCGTAGGCGGCAGTGACCACCACATCAATGACCCGCTCGGGATGCGGAAGCCGGTCAGCAAGCGCGGCACTGGTCAACCCAATGCGTGGCCGAATGTCGAAGACATCGGAATGACCCCGCCGTGCTCCGAGAATCTCCACGGTGCCAGTAGTCGGGTAGATGCCGGTGGAGAGCACCTCGAGCAGCGTGGTCTTGCCGGCGCCGTTTTGCCCCAAGATGATCCACTGCTCTCCCTCACGCACCTGCCAGGAGAGGCCATCAAGAATCCGCAGGCCGCCGCGCAGAACGCTGACGCCGTCTAGTCGCACGACAGCATGACGCTCCGGCGTCACGGCCTGTTGAGTCATCACCCCTCCTTCGCCGCTCAACTTATGGGCCAGTGCCTACTCCTCCGCGTAGGCCACGCCTAGCCTGTAGGCGTGGACGACCTTGCCGCTTTGATCACAGTGGCGCGCTGGCTGAAGGCTTCCGCGGATCAATCGGTATCCCCTGATGAGGTGGTGGACGCACTCCCACTGGTTGATCTGGTGAGGAACACAACCGACGACGACAGCGACGGCAATCGGGAGTCAGTGGCATTACTGGCCGCTCGCATGGCACAGCAGCGCAGCCTCGTCCGCCTTGTTGTGGCCACCCCTGGACAACCCGGTCCCTGGGCGCCGTCCCGGGAAATCCTGATGCAGGCAATAGCGGCGGGTGGCGCCATCATTGTCGATTCACCGAGCCTGATCCTGATCCCTGCGCCTCGCGAACGCGGCGATGAGCCAGCAGCTTTGGGACAGAAATTCCGGTGGCAGTTTGTGGCGCACTCCGTCACCGCTGAAGTGCGCGGCGTCACGGACCTGTCCACGAGTCGCCGCCAGTTGATGAGACTGTTGCGCGAATCCGCTGAGATGCTGACCCAGTTGGACATCGCCGGTGGTCGTGATCGAGTGGATGCCACCCTGCATTTGCATGCGGCAGGGGTCGTGCTTGACCCCCCAGCAGAGCGTCCTGAGGTCAGTGAACTGGTCGCGCTCGCCCTTCGCGTCCTGGCCATCATCGATGCTGCCCGCAATGATCCCGGTGGTGCGGTCGGGGGCAGCGCACAACGATTGCGCCTCGACGCCCTTGCCCCTCTGGCCGGCGCAGCACGCGAAGCGTTGATGGCGTGCATCAACGACGAGGTGCAGCCGCACCACTAATAGAGAGCGGTCAGGCCCCCATAGCGTGAACGCCGCCATCGACATGCACGATCTCGCCAGTCGTAGCGGGGAACCAATCCGAGAGCAGCGCAATGCACCCTCGAGCGGCCGGCTCGGGATCGGTGACATCCCACCCGATGGGCGCGCGCGTAGCCCAGACACCCTCGAAGTCCTCGAATCCGGGGATGGACTTGGCCGCCATGGTCT
>DPWC01000214.1 GCA_003529305.1 Actinomycetota bacterium | reverse complement strand
CTGACTCGTTTCGCGTGCCCACGATGTGCAACACCTGCCAACCACTGGCTGTCACCTCGGCGGCACAGGCAATCAACGCCCGATTGAGCCTGGTAGCGCCCAGCGAGCCTCCAAACACGAGCAAGGTCGGACGACCAGCATCAAGTCCAAGAGCATGTGCTGCCGCAGCCCGGTCGCGACCACGGTCAAGGTCGATGATGTCGCGGCGCAACGGCACACCCGTGTGTACCGCCTGCGAAATCTCGCCGTCGACCGGCAATCCAGTTGCCACCCATCGGGTCCACCGCGCTGCCACCCGATTGGCCCAGCCTGGCTTGGCATCGTATGAAAAGACGACCGTGGGCACCTTCAATCGGCGGGCGGCCACATACGCCGGCCATGCAACATATCCGCCGAAGCCCACCACGACCTCACAGTCGTGACTGCGAATCACATCTCGGGCCTGTCTCACGGCACGTGCCTGACGCACTGGGAACTGCAGCACATCCCATCCGATGCGACGAGGCAACGGCACCCGGTCAATGGGCAGCATCTGAAAACCGCGCTGGGGCGCAAGTGTCGACTCAATTCCCTCACGCGTACCAAGCAACCACACATCATCACCGCGGTCGCGCAACTCCTGAGCCAGCGCCAGTGCGGGCTCAACATGTCCGGCGGTACCGCCGCCGGCAATGAGCACCCTCACCGCGCAGCTCGCGTCTTGCTCGCACCTTGTCCGGCTGCTGACATGTGCCGACGCAGTAGCCAACCCATTCCTGCGGGCACCGTCCCCGGCTCGCGGCAGTACGAGAGCACGATGCCGACCGCAGCAAGGGTGGCCACCATCGATGAGCCGCCATAAGAGACAAGCGGCAAGGTGATGCCAACGACCGGCGCCCATCCGACCACCATTGCGATGTTCAACAGCGCTTGGACGGCAAACCACACTGCAATGCCGCCGCAGAGGTATCGGTCGAACGGCCGATCCAATGTGAGTGCAAGACGCACGATGGCGATGATGAGACCGGCGAGTGCTGCGACGACTGCGGCGGCCCCGAGCAACCCGAGTTCCTCACCGGTGGCTGCGAGGATGAAGTCCGTATGCGCGGCGGGCAGCAGCCCCCACTTCTCACGCCCTGAGCCCAGCCCTTCGCCGAGCAACCCTCCGCCGCCGAGGGCGTAGCGGCCGTGTACCGACTGGTAGCCAGCCTCACCTTTCACATGGAAAGGGTCAAACCACGCGCTGATCCGATCCATTCGGTAGCCCTTGAAGGCAACGAACGTGGCCCCCACCACCAAACCGAACAACGCGATGTAGGCCAGCGGCTTGCCTGGCAAGCCGGCGATGAACAGCATGAGGTAGACGATGGCGGCAAGGACAATCGGCGTGCCAAAGTCTCCGCCGACGGCCACGAACGCGAAGGCCAGACCACCCACCACCACCGCCGACGTGCAGGCGGGCTGCCATGCCGGGTTGCGCGACTGCTGCACCGCCAAGACCTGGGCCACGCCCAAGATCATGCCGACTTTGAGGAACTCCGACGGCTGGATTGTGGTGAAGCCGATATTGATCCAATTGCTCTGCCCACCGATGGCTGCGCCGGCGATCAACGCAAACACCTGCAACCCGCAGGTGCCGAGATACGCCATGAATGCCATCCGCGACCACACTTTTCCGGGAATCACCCGGATCACAAACGCGATGGCGGCGCCGAACAGCAGCGCAGCGAGATGCCGCTCGAGATACCAGTAGCCGATGCGGTGGAACGTGTACGACCGAACCGTTGACGCACTGAACACCATGAGGCTGCCGAAGATTGCGACGCCGGTAGTGAGCAAGGCGATACTTCTTCCATGACGTCGGCGAGTTGCCCAGACCTCCGCTGACTCGCGTACTGCCGAATCAATAGTCGTAGTCATGAGCGCATTCCAATCCACTGTCGAACTGCGTCAGCGAAAAGTTCCCCGCGCTGGGCGTATCCAGTGAACATGTCGTACGACGCGCACGCCGGCGCGAGCAAAACCGTGTCGCCCTCACCCGCCATCGACCCAGCGAGGTCGACGACCGCAGCCAGCGCGGTGTGCGGGTCGGTGTGCGCCACCTCTACAACGCGCACCTGCGGAGCGACGGCTGCGAGTGCGTCAGCGATGAGCTCGCGGTCCGCGCCCAGCAGCACCACTGCCCGCAATCGGCTCGCGTGAGCCGTGACGAGTTCGGTGAAGTCCTGACCCTTCGCCTGACCTCCGGCAACCCAGACGATGTGCTCGTACGAACGCAGCGCCGCATCGGCGGCATGGGTGTTCGTTGCCTTGGAGTCATCCACCCAGTTCACACCTGCATGCGATGCGACCATGCTGATGCGGTGCGCTGGCGGCGTAAATGCGCGCAGCCCATCTCGAACGGCATCAGTGGGGACTCCAATTGCCCGGACCAGGGCAGCAGCAGCCAGCGCGTTGAAAACGTTGTGTGGGGCTGCCGGCTGCACATCCGGCAGTTCCGCGAGTGCGACTGCTTCGTTGACAGGGTCCTCAACGAACAGTCGGTCCACGAGCAAGTCCTCCACCACCCCGAGCATGTATGGCGCCGGCGACCGCAGAGTCACCTGCCCGCGGATGCAGTCCGGTCCGACTGGTGCCGAAGCGAGCATCTGCACCGTCTCCTCATCGGCGGCATTGCAGAA
>DPWC01000039.1 GCA_003529305.1 Actinomycetota bacterium | reverse complement strand
GATGGCGCGGTCGATGTTGTCGTTCGGCACCGAACTCTTGCGCGCCTTCTGCACAGCGTCATAGAGGGTGGGGTTCCCCGTGATGTCACCACCACCGACCCGCGCTGCTACCTCAATGTTCTTGATGAGTTTGGCAAAGAGCTTGCCCCGCTTGGCATCGACCACCGCTTTCTTGTGCTTGGTCGTCGCCCACTTGGAATGGCCGCTCATTGCCCTGACCTACCTTTCACGCGTTGCAGAAACAGCGCATGTAGGCGTCGATCTGGTGTGAGTTCAGGATGAAAGCTGCACGCCATCACCGACCCCTGCGCAACGGCCACCACCTTATCGGCGTGGTACGCCTGGCTAGTGCGTGCAAGCACTTCAACATCCTCGCCCACAGTCTCTACCCACGGTGCGCGGATGAAGATCGCTCGCATCGGCCCGCCCTCGACGCCGGCAATGGTGATGTCTTCTTCGAAAGAATCGACCTGTCGCCCAAAGGCATTGCGACGCACGGTGATGTCGAGCCCGCCAAATGTTGTTTGACCCGGCTCACCGTCCAGCACCTCACGAGCCAGCAACACCATGCCAGCGCACGATCCCAACACGGGAACACCCGATTGCACCGCATGCTGAAGAGGCTCAGTCATCTCGAAGGCATCGGCCAGTTTGATGATGGCCGTTGATTCGCCACCGGGAATCACCAAGGCGTCCACGCCAGCCAAATCTGAGGGTCGACGCACGGCTACCGGACGGGCTCCCAGATCACTCAGGGCGTTGCGATGTTCGTCAACATCACCCTGCAGGGCAAGGACACCGACAGTCAGCGGCACAGTTCCCACTTTCTTCGGGCAGTGCTTACCAGCCGCGGTCGGCGTACCGCTGATCCGCGGGCAAACTCGAGACATTGATGCCCACCATTGCCTCGCCGAGACCCCGAGAGACCTTGGCCACGACATCAGGGTCGTGGGCGAAGGTCGTGGCCTTGACGATCGCCTCGGCGCGCTTGGCCGGATCGCCAGACTTGAAGATGCCCGATCCCACGAACACCCCTTGAGCGCCGAGCTGCATCATCATGGCTGCATCCGCAGGGGTGGCAATGCCGCCCGCGGTGAACAGCACGACTGGCAAGGTCCCTCGTTCGGCGACCTCGCGCACTAGGTCAATGGGAGCGCGCAGTTCTTTGGCAGCGGCAAACAACTCTGCCTCGTCAGCTGTGGCCAAGCGCTTGATGTCCGCAGTGATCTGCCGCATGTGCCGGGTGGCCTCCACGACATTGCCCGTGCCTGCTTCCCCTTTGGAGCGAATCATCGCGGCGCCCTCGGAGATACGGCGCAGTGCCTCGCCCAGATTGGTGGCCCCACACACGAACGGCACGGTGAAGTCCCATTTGTTGATGTGGTGCACCTCATCGGCGGGCGTGAGCACCTCGGATTCATCGATGTAATCCACGCCGATGGACTGCAGCACCTGCGCCTCGGCGAAGTGCCCGATTCGGGCTTTGGCCATCACCGGAATCGAGACCGCGTCGATAATCCCCTCAATCATGTCCGGATCCGACATCCGGGCCACGCCACCTTCAAGGCGAATATCCGCCGGCACCCGCTCTAAGGCCATCACCGCAACCGCTCCCGCGTCCTGTGCAATCTTGGCCTGCTCGGCGGTGACGACATCCATGATGACGCCGCCCTTGAGCATCTCCGCCATCCCGCGCTTGACCCGCACCGTTCCCGTGCTGGACGCAGTGGTCGCAGTGGTCCCAGTGGTCGCAGAACCTGTGGTCGGATCTGAGGTACTCACATCAGGCCTTTCGGTACAACGAGGTTGCGGAGCGCTAGCCACCGCGTGGGGATGCCTCCATCGTAGGCGGGTCCGGTGATCGGCGCCGACTGGCCTGCGCCCGGCATCGGTCCTCAGGGAATGCAACGCACCAGCGGGCGTGATCGGCGGCTGTGCTTAGCGGCTCTGCTCGAAGCCTTCCGGAAGATCTACGGCGAGGGCGAGAAATTGCGGATAGCGCGCTCGACCGGCGAGCCGGAACAAGCGCACCAACGGACGCTGACGCATCCGCTGGCACTGTTGCACGGCATCGTCATGAAAAGTCTTGGCATGAATCAGTCGCCGACATACCGAGGTCAAGCGATCCAGAAGTTCGGCGCCCCCCTGCTGCTCCGCGATCTCCCGAACACTGGCCTGATCGGGGAAGGCCGCTGCCAGCGTGCCGGTGAGGTCATTCTCAGCGTCCACATCAATGACCGTGGGGTCGTCTTGCGCCTTGTGCGCGGCATCAGAGAGCAGGATTTCACTGGCTGGATCCAGCCAATCCAGTCCGGCGAGTTCAATGACTTCACTGCACCGCAGGAGCAGGTGCTCACGCAGGCTCTCGCGGGTGGCATCAACTCGCTTATGCAAGCGATCAAGCCGACCTGCCAACTGACTGAGCAGCAGTCCCAGCACGACGACCGCCAACAACAACCAAGTCAGCCCGGTCACCGGTCATCTCCTCGAACCACTTTGGTCATGCGACCCAATGCCGTACCGGCCACATCTTCTACGACTCTCTCACCTGGTGTTCGCGCGCTTTCATAGACCTCAATGATCTGATCCACCACACGAGGCCAAGCAAAAGTCTCGACTCGGTCATGAGCAGCAGTGCGCAACTGCTCGGCGCGCTGGGGATCGGTGAGCAAGCGGGTCACGGCAGCCGCCAACGAGGTGGCATCCCCTGCGGTGAAGAGTTCTCCGCAGGTGCCGCCGTCGAGGACATCAGCGAAGGCAGCGATGTCGCTGGCCACCACCGGTGCTCCTGCTGCCATCGCCTCGAGCAGGATGATGCCAAAGCTCTCACCCCCAGTGTTAGGAGCGACAAAGACATCGCAGGTCGCCAACATGGCCGCCTTTGTCGGTTCGTCCACGCGACCCAAGAAGCGCACCCGCTCATGGATGGTCTTGGGCAGAACAGCTAACACTTCACTGGCCTCACCCGGCCCGGCGATCAGGAATTGAGCGTTGGGACAACGAGCAAGGATCTGCGGCATCGCCTCGGCCAGAACAGAGAACCCTTTGCGCGGCTCATCAATGCGGCCCAAGAAGCCAATCGTCACAGTGCCTGGTTCTTTGGAATGCGGCTGGGCGTGCCGCAGGGCAGCCACATCGACGCCATTGGGTATCACCACAGCCGACAGCGACATCGGGTGGTTCTCCCGCATCGTCACCAGCGCCTTGTTGCTCACCGCGATGCCACCACGCAACTTCTCCAATGCAGTAGCAAGGATGCGCTTGCTGAGCGCTCGCACCCGCAATCCGCCCTCTGAT
>DPWC01000186.1:6486-6708 GCA_003529305.1 Actinomycetota bacterium | reverse complement strand
ACTGCTCAGCCTAGGCGTCGGCGTCGCGCCCGCACGATCGCGGCTGCGCCAAGAACAGCCGCCGCTGCCGTCACCGCCGTCACCTCCCCCGGCCCTACGCGCCGGCCACCGATCGCGAGCCGGCCACGCGCAGCGGAGACCACCTGCGTCACGACCCGGTCGTTGGTCCAGGCTGCCTGCCAACCAGCTGCGCGTAGCCGGGTTGCATCCACGGCCCACGGA
>DPWC01000186.1:5955-6216 GCA_003529305.1 Actinomycetota bacterium | reverse complement strand
AGCGCAGGTAGTCCAGTTCCTCGGCAGGAGCGGGAGTCACCCCCAGTCGATGCAGGCGCTCTGCAGTTCCCACCACCACTGCTGCGGGCAGTTCGACACTGCGCATCCCACTGATGCCCTCAACTTGCGCTTGCGTCAGCCAACCTGTGCAGGCCACCGGCACGGCTCCGGTGAGTTTTTCTCGGGCCACGACTTCCACAGCAGTCGCCACATCATCGATGTGCGCGAACTGCCAAGTTGGTGCCGATCCCCGCACCACGA
>DPWC01000186.1:0-5641 GCA_003529305.1 Actinomycetota bacterium | reverse complement strand
CACAGCGCACCGCAGGATCGTCACCGCGCGCTTCGTTGATGCACCCCACTGCTTGACTTGTCGTTCCGCATCGACCAGATCAGGGACCACGCCTACGGGAACTGCTGCGATCGCCGGAGCGTCATCGGCTAGCGGCACAGGATTGCTGGCGTCGGCGCCGGCCACCATGGCGCTGGAGATCAGCACGACATGCTCGATGTCCGCCTGCACACATGCGGCCAAACAGGTGGCCACGAGCTCGGCACACCGATCACCGCGAAATGGGTCGCTCTGCGTGAGATCAGGATCAATCCACGCCAGTACCGCAACGCGATTCCCCACCAGATCCGCCACCAGATCAGCACTCGTGGGGTCCACGGACACAACCTGCCCAGCGGGCAACCGGTCCAACAAAGCGGCGGCCATCCCAAGGCCAGCACTGATCAGGGCAATACCGCCACCTTCGGTCTTTCGCCCTGGTGCTGCCATGTCACGACCGCCGTAGTGTGTTATGTGGGTCTACGGCAACGGTCATGGTCCTCATCATCGGCCACGGCGGGGCCAAAGAACAGAACCAGACGAACAGAACCAGACAAGCGGAGGTCGCCTTGGACGACGATGGCTCCGGCCGCTTCCCCGGTTTTGGCGCTGACGATTCTGCTTTTGGTGCCTTCGGTGCCGCTGGATTCGACATCGGAAATTTGGGCGCGATGCTGCAGCAGATCGGCGCGATGCTGCAGTCCGAGGACACCTCAGCGGTGCCCAAAGACGCTGTTCTGCGAGTAATCGATGACAACTTGGGCAGCACGCCACCGGCCACGGGCCACGACGCCGCGCGCTTTGCGGATGCCGTGTTACTGGCCGACAGCTGGCTTGATCGCGCCACGGCATTGCCCGGCGGCGGCGTTCTTGATGTGTGGACTCCGCGCGAGTGGATAGATCGCACCGTTGATCAGTGGCTGGCGGTCGTCACACCGCTGGCTGAGAGGGCATCCACAGCATTGAGCGCACCTGCCGATGGAGGTGCCGATGCTGCTGGCCTACCGGCAGAGGTCACCGCCATGCTGGCCGGTCCGATGGGTGCGATGGTGCAACGCATCGGCGCGATGATCTTCGCCAGTCAGGTGGGCCAGGGGCTCGTCGCTTTAAGTAGCAGCGTGTTGACCACGGCCGATCTGGCTGTACCGCTCGCCCCGCCCGGGGTCAGTGCCGTGGTTGCGGCCAATGTCGACCAGATCGCCACGGACTGGGGTGTGCCGCCGGGCGATGTCGATCTCTATCTGGTACTGCGGACCCGTGCGCATCAACGACTCGCGAGCCATGCTCAATGGCTGATGGGCCGCTTCACGGCTGCCGTCGACGAATACGCCCGCGGTCTTCGCACAGAGGTTGGCCAGATCCAGCAGCAACTCAGTGGCTTGGACCTCACTGATCCTGATGCCCTGAGTCAGGCCATGGCATCGGGCGTGTTCGCGCCAGCGGAGACTCCTGAACAGTTGGCGGCGCAGGCTCGGGTCGAAACGCTCGTAGCACTCATCGACGGCTGGGTGGACCATGTGGTCACACAAGCTGCTCAGGCCATGGCATCGGTGCCGGCACTTCTTGAGGCTCTGCGTCGGCGGCGCGCAGTCGGCGGGCCAGCTGAACAAGCCTTTGCCGCTCTGATCGGGTTGGAGTTACGGCCTCGCCGGTTGCGAGAGGCTAGCGAGCTGTGGGAACGCCTGGAGCGTGAACGCGGACTTGATGGTCGTGACGCGGTGTGGAATCACCCCGATTTGCTCCCCACCAGTGACGACCTCGATGATCCAACAGTCTTCCTTGCCGATGGTAGTTGGGATATCAGCGAGATTGACGAGTTGCCGTAGTGGCGTCGGTGAAGCCCTCGAGATAGGCCTCTGCGCGAGCTAGGTCCGGATAGCGCGCCATCGCCGCATGAAACTCCTGCGAGTGATTGGGGATCTGCAGATGCACCAACTCGTGCAGCAACACACAGTTGATGACGAAATCGGGGGAATGCTGCAGGCGGTCGGTGATGCGAATGGTGCGATCACCAACGGTGCATGATCCCCAGCGCTGCTGCTGATTGCTGACCCATCGCACACTTGCCGGCGGAGCCAGGCCAGGCAGGTAGTGCGCAATCAACTCCTCAGCTCTGGCCAACAAAGCGGCATCACTTCGTGGTGCACGCGGATCGGTGCGCTCAAGGCGATCCAACATCTCGCGCACCAAAGCGGGTTCGTCTTTCTTGGTCACACTGGCGGGCATCAGAACAATGACGGTGTCGCCATCGCGATAGGCCGACACACTGCGCCGACGCCGTTTGCTGCGGCGAACTTCAACGCGCGGTGGTGCATCGTCGAAGGGCAACTGGTCGTCCGTGGTCACTGAGGTGTTGTCCTGCGACCGTGAGTTGCCAGAGTCGTTGCCTGCCTGCACACCGTGACGGTAGCGGCAGGGAGCATTGGGCTTGGTGAGAATCGTGGGACGAACTGCGACACATTCGTGACCAAGTTTTTTTCCTCCACACCCCCGTGTGCTCGATTCACGCACGAAATCGCGACATCTGGCGCAAGGGTCACACGTTGTCCCCAACGGTTCCCACAGTTCATCCCCTGGCGTGGCCGGGTTGTCCCCAACATGTCCACAGTTGTGTCCACAGCAAGCCCCTTGACGACATTGACCAGTGAGTGAGTGAGCCCTACTTTCAGCGTTGACAAGGCCCTCGGGAAAACTGGCTTGGTGTTCGCAAGGGGAAGGCGAACAGCTGGCACGAGCCCCGGGGGCTTTGCCATTGCCACTACCTAGCCGGTCGCCAGCTGCCGATCACGATGTCCCATTTCGCCCCGAATTCAGGCCGCCCACGGCCCAAAATCGCTGCGACACGCGCCCAAAGGTCACGCGTGGGACCTCCGGAGCCACCTGCGCCGCGTAGCGTGAGGACGCCCGGGAAACCCACCTGGGACCGCAATAACGCGGGCGCCGAGGGTTCACAGGAGGACCAAGATGGCGGAGGAATACACCGGCGAGGCCTACTGCGTGAAGTGCCGCGAGAAGCGCAATTTCACCGGCACCGTCGTGGAGAAGAACGGTCGTCGCATGGCGCAAGGCATTTGCCCCACCTGCGGCACCAAGGTCAACCGAATCCTCGGCAAGGCCTGATCTTTCGTTGTCACCCGGTCCGGGGCTTCGGCCCCGGACCGACGGCTCGTGGGTGCTCGGCTTTGATGCAGCGCGCTGCGGTCACCGGCCGCTAGTCGCGGTCGGTCTGCTTGCGCCAACGAATGCCCGACTCGATGAAAGCATCGAGGTCACCGTCTAGTACCGCAGCGGTGTTGCCGGTTTCCTGCTCGGTGCGCAGGTCTTTGACCATTTGGTAGGGATGTAGCACATAGCTGCGCATTTGGTTACCCCACGAACCTGACGAATCACCCTTGAGGGCATCCATCTGTGCTCGCTCCTCTTGCCGACGCCGTTCGAGTAGTCGAGATTGCAATACCCGCATGGCAGCAGCACGGTTCTGCAGCTGCGACTTTTCGTTTTGACAACTCACCACGATCCCGGTGGGAATGTGCGTCAAGCGCACCGCCGAATCGGTGGTGTTCACACTCTGACCACCAGGGCCCGAGGAGCGGAAGACATCCACGCGCACTTCGTTCTCTGGGATGTCTATGTGATCGGTTTGCTCGGTCACTGGCAGAACTTCGACACCGGCAAATGAGGTTTGGCGGCGAGACTGGTTATCAAAGGGCGAGATGCGCACCAGACGATGGGTGCCTTGCTCCACGCTGAGAGTTCCATAGGCGTAAGGGGCTTTGACGGCGAAGGTCGCCGACTTGATGCCAGCCTCTTCGGCATACGAGATGTCGTAGACCTCGGTGGGGTATCCATGGCGCTCAGCCCAACGCAGATACATCCGCATCAACATCTGGGCCCAGTCGGCAGCATCCACGCCTCCGGCTTCCGAGCGAATGGTCACCAAGGCTTCACGCGCGTCGTATTCGCCGCTGAGCAGGGTGCGCACCTCCAACTCACCGATGGCATCACGCAGGAGGGCGAGCTCTTGCTCAACCTCCGTCAAGACCCCGGCATCGCCTTCGGACTCACCCATCTCGAGCAACACTGCGGCGTCATCAACGCGCGAGCGCAGGTCCGTGACCCGCTTGAGCTCGCCTTGCACAAACGACAGCCGGCTAGTGACTTGCTGAGCACTCGCAGGGTCGTCCCACAAGTCCGGTGCTGCAGCTTGCTCCTCTAACGCCGTGGCTTCGTTGCGCAACGCTGGGAGATCCAGCACCTTCTCAATGCTGGTCAAAGTTCCCTGCAACCGGCCAAGATTCTCAGCCACCTCAGATGCTTGCACAACCTAAGACTACGCTGCACAATGAAATTCACACTAATACTGAAGAATAGCCCGCCGATCAATTCGGCGGGCTATTCAGACACAAGCTCTAATTCACGTCAACCGACGCATCTAACAGTTACGCTCGGTGAATAGGAAAAGGTTGAATATCTCCAACCATATGAACTTGAGTACGACCCATTAATCTTCACTGCAGTTGCATAGTACTGCGTCCCATAACGAATGCCATAAGAGCGAATTTGGTATTCAGTGGAGGAAAAACTTCCATAGTAGTTTCCCGGCAACTTATAACTTCCCGAGGACGCTCGGGTACCCGAGGGGCAGTAGGCAACTCCCGAACCTGATCGAGATAGGACAATAAGTTTGTAGCAACTCACATACACCCGAGGATAATAAGAATACGTCGAGTATCTCCAAACACTCCCCGATTTGTAACCGACGGTCTTTGTGGCAGTTGCCCGGTACCGGTTGCCGTACACGATTCCCGCGGAGGTAATGCGGTAAATCGTCCTGGAAGTTGTCCCGTAGTAATTGCTAGGGAGTCGATAACTGCCTGAGGTCGCTTTGTAGGTGCTCGGGCAATATGCAGTTCCGTATCCACTGCTATATGCAGTCGCTGCATTCGCAGTTCCACTGGGAGAGGCGACCAACCCAAGTGAGACAAGGCAACTCACCAGAATTGGAAGCAAAGCTAACCTGCACAAGTGCCGAGTAGATTTTATCTGCACAACCATCCCCCTATTGACAGTGAAGTAAAAAGATTTCCGCATGATAATACAATCTCTACCCTTGCGGCAAGAAAAGATCCAAATTACTCGAAACGGGACACGACACTTGACCGTGGTGGATGTTTTGATCAGTACGGATGGTGGTCGCTGGCTTTGGAATTACCCACGCACAAATTTCCTAATACAACGGCACCGGGCCCGGCACCTTGCGGAGTCGGGCCCGGGTGGGGGAAGGAAAACTGCACTCAGCCCAAACGGGCCTTCAGACCATCAAGCTGGCGGTAGAGCTCCTGCGGAGTGTGCTCACCAAACTGCGCGAAGTACTCCTGGGTGAGGTCTGCTTCAGCGCTCCACGACGCCGCATCGACCTTAAACAGTTCGGTGATGACCTCGTCGCTGATGTCCAGACCAGCCAACTCCAGGTCCTCGCGCTTGGGCAGGCGACCGATTGGCGTCTCCACGGCATCCACATCGCCTTCCAAGCGCGCGATGATCCACGCAAGCACGCGACTGTTCTCACCGAAGCCCGGCCAGATGAACTTGCCGTCAGCGTTCTTGCGGAACCAGTTGACCT
>DPWC01000029.1:717-3504 GCA_003529305.1 Actinomycetota bacterium | reverse complement strand
GGCATATCTGGATAGAAGTAATTCTTACGAGCGAACCGGCACCACGAGGCGATGGAGCAGTTCAGCGCCAAGCCAATGCGTATCGCCGACTCCACCGCGGTGCGATTGACCACCGGTAGCGAACCGGGCAGCCCCAAGCAGGTGGGGCACACCTGCGTATTGGGTTCCGCGCCAAACTCCGTCGGGCAACCGCAAAACATCTTGGTGGCCGTGCCCAATTCGACATGGACTTCCAGACCGAGAACGGGGTCGAATTGCTCGATCGCCTCATCAAAACTCAATCGAGGCTCTACTGCGGCGCTCATGTCAATGCTCCTGCTTGAGCGATCAGGGGGCCACCCCACCGCGATACAAGTGCAGCCTCTACCGCCGCCGCCACCCGATACGCCAAGTCATCACGCAGAACTGGTGCCATCACCTGAAAGCCCACCGGCAGACCTTCATCCCCAAGGCCGGCCGGCACGCTGATCGCCGGGCCGCCGTAGAGACTCGACGGCAGCGTGCACAGGTCGGCTTGATACATGGCGACAGGATCATCGGTTCGCTCACCGAGGCGAAAGGGCTCGGTGGGGGTCGTCGGCGAGACCAACACATCAACAGAGGCGAAGGCTGCTTGAAAGTCCTGAGTGATCAGCGTGCGCACCTTCTGTGCCTGCCCGTAGTAGGCGTCGTAATAGCCCGAGGACAACGCATAGGTGCCCAGGATGATCCGCCGTTTAACTTCCGGACCAAATCCCGCCGCTCGGGTCAGTCGCATGACATCTTCTGCACTCGCCGAACCATCATCGCCCACGCGCAGGCCGTAGCGCATGGCGTCAAAGCGAGCAAGATTGCTCGAACACTCGCTGGGGGCGATCAGGTAGTACGCGCCCAGGGCGTAGGCGAAGGACGGGCACGAGACCTCGACCACTTCAGCACCGGCGCTCTCGAGAATGGCCACGGCCTCCGCAAAACGCGCTTGCACGCCCGGCTGATAGCCCTCGCCCGAGAGTTCTCGCACCACTCCGATGCGCATTCCGGCCACATCTGCTGCACGAGCCGCCGACACCACATCGGGCAGATCAGCGGAAATAGATGTCGAGTCCAGCGGATCGTGGCCAGCAATAACGCTGTGGAGCAAAGCGGTGTCCAAAACGGTGCGCGCGAAAGGCCCGGCTTGGTCCAGTGACGACGAAAAGGCCACGAGCCCATAGCGCGACACGGACCCATAGGTCGGCTTCGCTCCCACAATGCCAGTGACAGCAGCGGGCTGCCTGATCGATCCACCGGTATCAGTTCCGATGGCCAATGACGCTTCAAACGCAGCAACGGCTGCCGCGGAACCGCCCGATGAGCCGCCCGGAATGCGGTCAAGGTTCCATGGATTGCTCGTCGGCCCATATGCCGAGTTCTCCGTGGACGAACCCATCGCGAACTCGTCCATATTGGTGCGTCCAAGCAAGACAACACCGGCCGCCAGCAATCGTTCGACAACGGTGGAGTTGTAGGGCGGAAGCCACCCCTCCAAGATCTTGGACCCGCAGGTGGTCGGTACGCCTGTTTGGGTGAGCACATCCTTCATCGCCAGTGGCACGCCAGCCAAGGGGCTGAGGGGCTGACCCGATGCCACAGCGTGGTCAACGGCACGCGCTTGCTCGAGAGCGCCATCGCGGTCCACATGCAAGAACGCGTGAACGCGATCATCGACGGCTTCGATGCGGTCAAGGTGTGCCTGAGCGACTTCAACGGCACTGACTTCACCAGCAGCGATTGAGCGGGCGATCACATCCGCGCTCGCGTACACATCCACCACAGTCATCGTCATTCCTCGTCAAGAATGCGAGGCACCCGGAACCGCCCGTCCTCGGCGGCGGGAGCCGAATCGGTGAGTGCCTCGCGATCCAAACTCGGTCGCACTTCATCGGCGCGGAAGACATTCACTGAGGGCACGGCATGCGTAGTCGGCGGGGTGTCGTCAGCTGCCACCTCAGATACTGACGCTACGGCCGACAAGATGCCTTCTAATTGGCCAGCGAAATCCGTCAGCTCAGCGTCCGTGAGTTCTATCCGAGCCAGCGAGGCAAGGTGGGCCACTTGCTCTCGAGTGATGCCCGACATGCCTGGCTCCTAGATTTCGCTACCCGCGTGCTTTTTGGCCTTTGGCCACCCACTGCGTGAACTTCCGAGCGTCCTCGCCGTGAGCCTGCGCCATGTTAGTCGCGCTGGAACTCCACCACCTTGGCTGCCTCTTGATGCTTAGCCAACCACGCCAAAACCTCATCCGCTGGCATGGAGCCAGCGATGGCATCACCTTGCAGTGCGTCGCAACCCAAGGCGGCGAAGACCGACAGATCGTCCACGGTCGGCAATCCATCGGCCAGCGCCCGCGCACCAAGTGCGTGCGCCAGGCCCACCACAGATTGAGTAATCCCTCGTGACGAGTCGGTATCGCTGTTTCGCGAGTCTGCCGCCATGGGTCGAGGAATCGTGACACCCGCGATGGGCAACTTTCGCAATGCGTTGAGGGAGGCGGCACTAGTGCCGACATGAGTCAGGCACAAACTGGAGCCGGATGCCATCAATGCTGCGCTGGCCGTGGAATCACTGAGCAATTCCGCCTCCGGTATTTCATCCAAGACATCAAGGATCACCGCAGATCCCGGCAAGCCATGTGACTCCAAGGCGTGCGTGAAGCTCTGGGCAAAGTAACTCGTGCGCAACTGTCGCCATGTCACCGGTACCCGAATGGCGAACGAATGCCCTGCAGCGCGCCAGCGTGCCGCATCGGTGAGAGCCCGCTCAATCACC
>DPWC01000029.1:0-460 GCA_003529305.1 Actinomycetota bacterium | reverse complement strand
GCAGGGTGAGCCGAGACACCAAGGCAGCACCACCGGGCATGGCCACCATTTGATCCAACGGGACCGCGTTGGCCGCAGGGTTAGCCCAATCAATCTCCACAGACATGGCAAGGACAGCGAAAGCTGTTGCCGAGACCACGGGCCGATACCGCAGGGAAAAAGCACCTGAATCAAGTTGAGCCGCGGCACTGGCGACTGGGTCACGCCTCTCCGTCTGCTGACCAGCGCCATGGCCGACAACCTCAATAAAGGTGCCCGTGGACTTCGCGCGATACATAGCCGCATCCGCAGCCTCCAAGAGGACCGCAACACTGTCACCGTCATCGGGGTACAGGGCGATGCCGATGGAGATATCGATGTCCAAGGACTCGTTGCTGATGTTGAAGGGACGGCGAATAGCTGAGCGAATGCGATTCGCGACCTTCAGCCCTCGTTCATAGTCGGGAAGCCCCGGCAGCAC
>DPWC01000162.1 GCA_003529305.1 Actinomycetota bacterium | reverse complement strand
AAGATCGGCATCATCAAGCACAACGACCGGGTTGTTGCCTCCGAGCTCTAGTTGCGCAGGCTTGAAATCAGGCGCACAGGCTGCGGCAATTGCTTGCCCGCCAACGAGCCCTCCGGTGAAGGAGATGGAGCGAATGCGCTGGTCCTTCACGAGGCGACCGCCCACATGCGAGTTGCCCTGCACCAATTGGAAGGTGCCCTGAGGTGCTCCTGCTTCATCGAGTGCCTTGGCAATGACCTCTGCCACGAGCGTGGTGCCGTAGGGAGCCCACTCACTCGGCTTGAGAATCGTGGGTGCACCCACGGCCAGCGAGTTCGCAATCTTGTGACACCCCTGCGGTGCGGGGGCGTTCCACGGCACCAAACTCAACGCCGGTCCCCATGGCAACCGGTGGACCTCCGCGGGCTTGCCGGTTGGGCCATCCACGGTGTGCATCAGTCGTCCGTCACGCAACAAACCGGCGGCGAGGCGGAACGAACCACCGTTGATCACACCAGCCAACATGGCCGTCGTCGAGATCACCGCGGCGGTGCCGAACGACTCCAGTGCCGCCACCTGAGGCGCGGCAGCGTCCAGCGCATCAGCCACTTTCTCCAGCATGTCCGCGCGCTCTTGTGCAGGGATCTTCAACCACGCACCGGACTCATGAACCCGCCACGCGGCAGCGGCGGCGCGCTCGACATCGTCATCGGTGGAGCCCCGCATCTGTGCCACAGCTTCACCGGTGTTGGGGTTCTCCAGTTGGGTTCCCAACTCCACCGGGGCCGGGGACCATTCACCATCGATCAACTGGGTGGTCTCGGGCACTTCAACGGACTGCGATGGCGTAGTGGTCATGACCGCTCCTTGGGCGTGTAGACGAGGGAGAGGGTAGTCGCGCCGTGGACCGGCCCCAAGGCCCCTCGTGGATCCTGCGGGACCCGTACACAGGGGTCCGCGCTGATGCGGGTGCCGAGCACAGTGAGAACTCGCACGAGCTCACCGGAGCGAT
Source organism: Actinomycetota bacterium (assembly GCA_003529305.1). Lineage (GTDB taxonomy): Bacteria > Actinomycetota > Actinomycetes > UBA12327 > UBA12327 > UBA12327. Next base: position 2,023 of record DPWC01000162.1, on the reverse strand, counting down.
ACAGAGTCGTCGTTCGGGTGCGCTGATCACCACCGAGGTGGCGAATGTAGTCAGGGTCGTAGAACCGACCTGTTCCTTCACCATCGATGCGTCGGGGCGCAAAGACCAACACGCCCGGTCCACCTGCGACCCCGAGCATCTCCGGTGCCTCCGGGCCGAGTCGATCAAAGACCAGCACTCCGTCAAAAAGCCGACCGGTGAAGGTGCGCTCATGGGCCGGCCGGCCGGTCAGCACCACATTGGTCTGCACAAAAGATTCGCCATCGAAGTCGAGGTACACCAGTTGTTCATAGGGAACTGGTCCAGGACTGCCGCCCATGGGATCGTCGGTGAGTTCCGTGCCATCGGGAGCAAAGGCCTGAATGTGGTCATGCCACACACCACGAAAGAGCATCAGGTTGTCGGCGACCAACGACATGTCAGTGCCCTAACCGTCAATGTCGTGAGTGTGGCTCGGCAACGGCACGCCGAGCGTCGCGCGTAAGTGTCGTGCCACCTGCACCACAGCTGGGCGATCAGCGCTGTGGCCAACCTGCAGCACATCAAAGAGATACAAAACATCCTCGGTCGCGACCACGCCGTCGACGCCGCCCAAAGTGGTGTCAAAGACTGTGGCGCCACTCTTGAGGGCTGCGAGTGCATTGGCCATGCCGATGCCGGCGTGATCGCGAAGTCGCACCCCAGTGGTGGCTGGCCGAATCCGCACCGACACATCGGCAAGGCGTTGGCGGACGATCAGGGGGTTGGCATCTCCTGAGGTGTCATCCAGCACCACCTCAGTGACACCGTTGGCCGCCAGCTGCCCAACGGCTTCCACCACTGCATCGTGAGCAGCAGGATCAAAGGCGTGCAGCACCAGAACACGCTCCCGAGAAGTGGCGGAGGTTTGTCCCTCCAGCAGGGCAGCGATGGTGCGCGGATCACGAGTATCAATGGTCGGTGCAACCGGTGGTGACGACACCCCTGCGACAGCCAGTGCGCTGGTAAGACCGGGTGCATCGTCTGGGTGTCCGGCAAGAGCAGACACGAGACCGGTTTCGTGGACAATCGCCGTTTCCGGCAATTGATCGGCAAATTGACCCCAGCTGCGCGAGTGATACAGCAGAGGCGCAGCGATGCGAGGAGTTGCCGCGGCCAATACCTCGCCAACAAAGATCGTGTGATCCCCGCCGTCGTATTCGTGCACAACGCGACAGTCCAACCACGCCAGTGCATGATCAAACAGCGGAACTCCGGTCTGCTCGGTATGGGCAGCCACACCGTCGAATCGGTCGTCGACATCGGGGCGCATCCCGGCAAAGACCTTGCCCACTTCGGTTTGATCGGCGGCCAAGATATTGATGCCAAAAACTTTGCTGTCAGCGATCAAGTCGTGTGTGTAAATGCCTTTGAGGAGGCACACCGACACCAACGGGGGTTCGGCACTGACACTGCTGAAGGAACTAGCGGTCATGCCGTGCCATTTGCCATCCACCAGCGTGGTGACGACCGTGACGCCACTGGGCCACTGACCAAGGGCCGCCCGGAATGTGTCCTTGTCGACCGTCACCTGACCCTCATCCCTGTTTCGCAAACCCGTCATTCAGCCCTGCGCCGACGCAGGTTCATGCGTCCCCCCACACTACCGAGGGGCATCAAGTGGCAAGAACTTCGAAGGCCTCTGCACTGCTCTCGCGCAGAAATGTTCGGCACCGCTCGTATTCATCGACCTCGCCAATGGCATGAGCAGCACGAGCCAAGGCAGCCAAACACCGAAGAAAGCCATGGTTGGGTGCGTGCGACCAGGGAACGGGACCATGACCCTTCCAGCCATGACGACGCAGCACATCAAGACTGCGGTGATACCCCGTACGAGCGAAGGCGTAGGCAACCACCGGCTGGTTATCACCGAGTGCGCGCTCGGCCAAGACCGCCCACGCCAATGCTGATGTGGGGTGCTGACCGGCCACCTCGTGCGGATCTGCGCCAGATTCCAGTGCCTCGCGAGGAGCTGGGTCATCAGGAAGCAAGGTGGGTTCCGGAC
>DPWC01000047.1 GCA_003529305.1 Actinomycetota bacterium | reverse complement strand
AAAATTCTTAGCATGAGCACACACAGGCTTGTCGCGATCGGGATTGATAGCCCCAGTGTCTGCCACTTCGAGGAATGGCTTGCCTCTGGGAGGTTGCCCAACATCAGCAAAATTGCGGCTGCGGGAACCAAGTCGCAATATTCTCATGTCAAGAAGTTTCGCAACGAGCGTTGCTGGACAATCTTCCAAAGCGGCTCCGATAGCGAGAGTGCTGGCGCCACCTTTGTCCCCGAAAGCTATAGCTACTATCATCCATCATTGCAACGTGATCCCTCGCCGATGTTCTACGAGCTTGGCGAGGACTTCCGCGTTTGTGCGTTTGATATGCCGGCTCGTCTCAGTGCGCGCGTCAACGGGGTGCAAGTATCAGGCTGGGGCAGCGAGTTCAATGCTTCTTTGCAGCTGTCTGATCCGCCAGATCTTCTCGCAAAACTGATCGAACGCCATGGGGTTGACCCCAAGGCTCATGGTGCAATGAAGGTGTTCGACGTCGTTAGCAGTGAGGAGGAGCACTCTTATCGCAATCCCAACTTATACGATGTCGACTCGTTGCGCCATTTCGCGTGTCAGCTCGAAATCGCAGTCCAGCGGCGCACTGAAATCTGTCTAGACCTACTCAATCGGGAGAGTTGGGACTTGTTCCTCACGGTGTTTGTTGAAGGGCACACTGCGAACCACATGTTTTGGAATGCGGGCCGTCCTCATCCATTCCGCGGGGCTTTCAGAGTCGGCGAAGACCCCATGATGCGGACCATCCAGGCCATCGATGACGGGATAGGCAAGATCGCACGCAGCCTCAGTGATCAGTGCACGCTGGTCGTCTACACAATTGATGACACCGGCGAAAATCTGATGGACTTGCCCAGCATGGCTCTGTTGCCAGAGCTCCTGTATCGGTGGAATTTCCCTGACCGACGGGCCTTGCGTGATGCTGGTACCAGCTCACCTGTGCCACGGCTGCGCGACGACTACTCGGATCATTGGAAGTTGGAAGTGTGGCGGCAGACCACTGACCACGGCCGATCTGCGCTGCGTTCGCCGCAGCAGCTCGAAGCCGAAGGTGAAGCGCTAAATTGGAATCCTGCGATCTGGTATCAAGGTCTCTGGCCCCAGATGAGTGCTTTCGCGCTCCCTTCGGTTGCTGACGGTCATATTCGCATCAACCTTGCCGGCCGCGAAGCGAATGGATTGGTGGATCCAGCGGACTTTGAGACAACTCTGCAAGAGGTTGAGGACATGCTATCTGAACTCATTGATCCTCGCGACGGCACCAGGGTGGTCGAACGCTGCATACGCGTTCGCGAGGATCCGTATGCCAGCTGCGAGATCCCACCCGATTTAATTGTGTGCTGGCGTCGCAGTCGACCGTTTGACACGGTTGATTCCTCCACGCTCGGAAGGGTTGGCCCTCTTCCCTTCTTCCGCACAGGCGGGCATAAGCAGCATGGGGAGACAGTCACAAATGTCCTCTTTGCGCGCGGTCCAGGCTTGCCCGCTGGAGTCTAAGTGAAGGAAGGCCACTTGCGGGACGTTCCTGCAACGTTGTTGGCTTTGATCGGAGCTGAACCTCCGATGGCGATGGAGGGCCGTCCGTTATTCACCCCATATGAGGACATCACGATGGCTTGACGGTGAGGTCAAAGCGATGCGTGTTGGCGTTCATGCTTATCAGACTGATCCTCTTCTCCCACAACGCGATGGGGTTAACTTCGCACACGAGAACTTCACCTTCTTGCTCCAAAATGTCGTCGATCCTGAGCTTGAAGTTGAGTTTCATAGCTTTAATGGCCTGATCGCTGATGCCAAGCTGGCAGTTAAGACTCTCCGGGGCTTGGATTGCGTCTTCTCCAATGTGGGTCCCCATGCTCATTATTACTTCTGGCTTCGTGAAGAGCTTGGCCTTAACTTCAGGATCGTCCGTGATGTGCGTACGGCCATTTGGAGCAGCTATTTGCTGCAGGAGTATCTAATTGCCCCGCTGCTTCGTCCTGGTGACACCTTGCAGGTCGCTAGCCATTACGTTCTCGGAGTCTATGAGCATGTCTTCCCTCACCTTGCGGGCTATCCATCTGCACTGTGTTATCCGCTTAGTGTTGCCTTCCCCCGCCCGCGTCCCGCCATCCGAGAGCGCTGGCCGATGGCCGAAGAAGAGGTTGTGATTGGTTATCTTGGCCGTCTTTCGGATGACAAGAACTTTCCTGATGTCGTTGATCTTGTCGTTCGACTTAATCGAGAAAATGCAAGTGGTCTGCGGTATCGGCTGGTCGCTTGTGGAGATATCCATTCGCCAAGCTGTAGCCCAAGTCAAGTGGCTGGCAAATTCGCTATGGCGCTTGGTGATGGTGATTGGTATCAATATGTGCCTGCTCGTCCATACGAGCATATCTGGGACTTGTTGGCCGGTTTCGATGTACTTGTCTTCCCGAGCACGTCGAACCTGGAGACTTTTGGTCGGGTTCTGATTGAGGCCAGCTATGCGAGAGTGCCCGTTGTGGCTGGACGCCATGCGGCATCTCCCGAGCTGGTTGATCCTGGGAATCTTTGCGATGTCACGTACAAGGTGGGCAAGTCTTTTGATTCTCATTTCGACCACCAGCTGGGTCGGGTTGATATTGCTCAGATGGCTTCTCTGATTAGATCGGGTCAGGTCAAGCTCTCTGACAGTTATGAGCACTATTCAGATCATGATCAAAAGTTTCTGAGCGTTCTGCGATCTCCTGATTGCGCCGCTGATCGTCCGCGGTTGACCCGATCGCAGGAGTTATTTATTGCTTCGCTTGATGTTGTT
>DPWC01000152.1 GCA_003529305.1 Actinomycetota bacterium | reverse complement strand
GCCTCGGTGCGATAGATCAAGTCGGCGCGGTCGTCACGCACCATCGGACGGTTCGTCGGAATAGGCACCACGCCGAGTTTGTAGATCTGCAGGAATTCCGCAGCCTCGGTCATGGCTGTACCGGTCATGCCAGAGAGGCGGTCATAGAGCCTGAAGAAGTTCTGCAGAGTGATCGTGGCCAGCGTCTGGTTCTCCCGCAGCACAGGCACCGACTCTTTCGCCTCAATGGCTTGGTGCATGCCCTCGCTGTACCGGCGCCCGGGAAGGATTCGGCCAGTGTGCTCATCGACGATAAGGACCTCGCCGTCCATCACCACATAGTCGCGATCGAGCTTGAAAAGCTCCTTGGCCTTCAGCGCATTGTTCAAGAAGCCAACCAGCGGAGTGTTCACCGGCTCGTAGAGATTGTCGATCTGCATCCACTCTTCGATCTTGGCAACACCGGACTCGAGGATGCCGACGGTCCGCTTCTTCTCATCAACCTCGTAGTCGTCCTCGCGCACAAGGCGCTGGGCGAAGCCGGAAAATCGGCCATACAGTTCGCTGGGCTCGTCTGCGGGGCCACTGATGATCAGCGGGGTTCGCGCTTCATCGATCAAGATGGAGTCAACCTCGTCGACGATGGCAAAGTTGTGTCCGCGCTGCACCAGGTCGTCGGCTGACCACGCCATGTTGTCGCGAAGATAATCAAAACCGAATTCGTTGTTAGTGCCGTAGGTGATGTCAGCGTTGTAGGCCGCGCGGCGCTCCTCAACGGGCATCTGCGAGCGGATACACCCGACTTCCAGGCCGAGGAAGCGATGAACTCGGCCCATCCATTCCGAGTCGCGCTGGGCTAGATAGTCATTGACGGTGACGACATGAACACCACGACCCGATAACGCGTTGAGATACGCCGGCAGCGTTGACACCAGAGTCTTACCTTCACCAGTGCGCATCTCGGCGATGTTGCCCATGTGCAAAGCGGCGCCACCCATGATCTGAACGTCATAGTGGCGTTGGCCCAAGACTCGGCGCGCGGCTTCGCGGACGGTGGCGAAGGCTTCCGGCAAGAGCTCGTCCAAACTCTCGCCGTTGGCGAATCGCTCGCGATACTCATCAGTCAAGCCACGCAACTCAGCATCACTGAGTTGCTCAATAGCTGGCTCGAGCACCTTGACTTGCTCGGCAATCCCTTCCAACTGACGCAGGATCTTGCCTTCTCCGGCCCGGAAAATGCGGTCCACAATTGAGGCCACGCAAGAACTCCAGTCGCTAGGGATTGCCTCCATCGTAGGCCGAGCCATAGGCGCGGGATCTATCGCCCACCGCGGCTACCGACGCCCCGCCACACAGCCGTACCTGAGGGGATTCCACAGCCGCCACAGCGCTCAAACAGGCCTGCATCGTGGCTCCCGTGGTGACCACATCGTCAACGACCACCACATACACCGGCGGATCGCCGCGCACAGCGCACTGCGCTCGCACTCCGATGGCACCGGCCAGATTGCGTCGCCTTTGAGCCGCTGACAAACCGCGCTGATCGAGCACCTCGCGTCGGTGTCGCAGGAAATCGACTACCTGCACCTGGATGCCCCTCCTCAAGCGCAGCCACCGTGCCGCCGAGTGGGCGATCTCCTGCATCGGGCGGCGGCCCCGGCGACGAAAGGCTGTGGCCGTGGAGGGAACTGGAACAAGCACAACGGTGGCCTGGTCCGGCACGCCTGCGTGGGCAAGTACGAGCCCCACTGCCGCGGCAAGGACTTCGCCTAACGCTCTCGCCGAGCGTGCACCGCCCACCCTCTTGTGTCGCGTAATCAGCCGTCGCGCGACACCGTCGAATGCACAGGTGGCCACCACGAGACTCTTGCGACGACTCAGTGCTAAGTGCCTCGGGGCGCTGGTCACCAACAGTTGCCAGCATCGACCACACGGTGAGGCGCCCGGTGTGCGGCAGCCTGCACAACGCACCGGTACCACCAGATCAATGGCGGCTGAGATCCATGGGCTGATGATTGACCATGTCAGCACTGGCTAGGCAGAGTCCGCGTTCGTGAGATGGCACTTTGGCATGCCAGCATGGTGGCTGCGCCCACCCGAAGAACGCGCAGGTCACGAGGTGGAGGTGTCGATCACGGGCAGTTAGCCCCCAGTGGGTCCGCCATAACCAGGCGATGTCCCGTTCTTGACGGCCAAGCGCCAACCAACGCCAGCGTTCTCCCACACCCCATCGGCTGCTTCGACCAAGATGGCTTGAGAGGGTGCCGCTGCGACACGCGTCATGCGCGGCACCCCACCCAGTGAGCTCACCGCGGCCGCCCCGACGAGTACTTCAAAGACCTGAGTGGATTCACCGCTGGGCTGACCGAGCAATTGCACGCGCTGGGCATCGGCCCACGCAACGGATCGCACCGGTCCTAACCCCGACTGCAGCAACCGAGGTGCCGCCAGCGTGAGGCGGCCATTGGAGGACTGCACCCGCATCACATAGGCCCGGCCGGAGGCCACCACGATGGCCCGCGCACCATCAAATGAGGGGATGACGACTGTCACTGTGCCACCGACGCGCACCAACACACTCTGGGCACCCAAACTCTTCGACCAGACCTTTAGTTGGCCGTTGTTGCCGACCGCCCACAACCGCGAATCGGGCCCCCACGCCAACGATTTCCGCGCATCAAGGCCCCGAAGTGGCAGCACATCAGTACCGGTGGTCAGGTCACCGATGGCAACAGTGTTACCAGCTCCTTGCGCCGCCAGTGTCACCGCCGCAAATCGGCCATTCCATGAGACCTCGGCACGACCCACCGGCACTTGGCCACTGCCCAATGAGCCAGCCACCGGTTCGATTCCCGCGCCAACAATGCGCTGGAGGGATTGCGCTTTGACCACATAGCCCACAGCGGTGCCTAGCGCGGCCACCGAATCCAAAGAGGCAAAATCCGCGCGCGTCAAGACTGGACCAAGGCCATCGAGCAGCAACGGCTGGCCAGTCACCGTGATGCGTACTGCATTGACCTCACCCGAACTCGTTGCCGTGTACACAATCTGTGCGGCCATCAGACGACGAGCGTTGTTGGTTGCTGCCAGAGCCTGCGCCGTGAGATCCACTGTTGCGGTGCCATCAGAAACCAGTACGGCGTCAACATTGAGTCGGGTGCCGCGCGGCACCGCTGTGCCAACAGCGGGCGCCAGCCAGGAGGACGGTCCGGACAGGACACCGCGCACCAATGCCGTCAGGTAGCCGCGTCGCTCCGTGGGCACCAGTGATCTATCTGGCACTAGGTACTGCCGGCTGGCATTGAGGAAGTAGCGGTCAGCGGTTCGATAAGTGCGGGCGATATCGGCCAAGGAAACAATCAGGCCATCGCGCACCCCGTCAATGCGCCATTGACCATCGACCTTGCGCACGGTGAAGTCCGTGACCACCTCAGTACCCGATGCCACTGCCGAGTACAAACCCTCAGCCGACAGCACCGCTTCTTGCGGTACCCGCAGAGTCACCCGACTGCCCCGGCGGCGTAGGTCCAGACCATTGGAGTCATCCACGATCCGCACCCCTGCCGACGGCGACCACGAATCGGCAACCTCGGGGGCTAGGTACGAGCGCGCCACGGCGTAGTCCAATGTCGCATCCGCGTTGGCCTGGATGAATCCAGACACGATGGAAGTGGGGGTCGCACCGGGCTCAGGGGGGCGCACCAGCGCCACCACATTGTCACTCTCAGCCGTGGCACTGATCTGCGGTTGAACTCGAACGGGGCCCGAGGTTGGGATCGAGGCGCATCCCGCG
>DPWC01000070.1 GCA_003529305.1 Actinomycetota bacterium | reverse complement strand
ACCAGTGCCGGAGCCCAGCGGCCTTGGCCGTTGCCCCGACGAGAGCGACGCGGCGTGACAACCGGGTCATCCTGCGACGATTGCTCAGCGGCTGGGGCACCGACACCGGTTGGGTCATCGCCACTTGCTGGGTCATCGCCACTTACTGGGTCGTCAACGACGCCGGTGGGTGTGGGTACGGGGCCAGCGGAAAAGTCGGGTGGGGCCGGGGCAGTGAATTCCGGGCGACTCAGCGGGTCAGGGCTCTCTGGCGGCTGCGTCATGCGGCGCTCTCCTTGATGTGGTGTCCAAAGGCCTACTGATATCCCGAAACATTCAATGTTGCCGCGACTGCTCGACGACCACTCGAAACTCAGGAACATCAGCGACCCTACGCCGATAGGCTCGGACGCACCAAGTCCGGTACCGGTTCCGCACCCGGCCGACAAGGCCAAGGTCACCAGGGTCGAAGTCACTAGGGTCGAGGTAACGAGGAAGTGGCCAGTCAGGAGCGTCGCCCACCACAGGGGCAGCGCACCAGCGGCGATTGACGAAAGGGGTCCGCCATCGCTACGCCCGACGGCTCACGGCAATTCGCCGAGGACTATGTCCCCGAGGACTTCGTGACCGCTGCTGCTCGAGTCCGGGCCAATGAACTGGGCATCACCAGTGTGGGACACGGTGCAGGCGCCACCTTGCGCTTCTTAGCGGCCACCGTTCAGGCGCGCAATGTGGTGGAGATCGGGACCGGAACTGGGGTCTCAGGGCTGTGGCTATTGCGCGGCATGCAGCCGGACGGCATTCTCACCAGCATCGACATCGAAGGCGAGCACCTTCGTTTGGCGCGTGAGGCTTTCTTAGAAGCCGGTGTACGGCCCAACCGCACACGGCTGATCACAGGTCGCGCATTGGATGTATTGCCACGCCTAGCCGATCGCGGCTACGACATCGTCCTCGTCGATGGTGCTACCGACGAATACTCGCTGTGCCTTGAGCAGTCCAAGCGGCTCCTGCGCCGCGGCGGTGTGGTGGCCTTCTGTAGTGCACTCGGTGAAGACAAGGTGGCTGATCCCCACCAGCGAGACCAGCGGACGATTGATATTCGGGCTGTGGTGAATGCCGTTCGCGACGATGAGGACCTCGTGCCGGTGCTGCTGCCCTTAAGTGGTGGCTTGCTCGCTGCCACGCTTCGCTGAAGCCCCATCAGGGTCATCGAGCCGCCAGCTCGATCAGAATGCCAGGACCCTTGGCCCCGTTCGCGAAATGGCTCAGATCACGCCTTTGAGTTCAGCAGCAAGCGCCTTGGCCTCATCTGCCGAGATTTCCACGACGAGGCGGCCGCCGCCTTCAAGAGGGATACGCATGACGATCCCACCGCGGTTCTCCTTGGTGACCTCAAGGGGTCCATCGCCGGTGCGCGGCTTCATCGCGGCCATTGCAGATTCCTTCCACAACTGTCCCGTGCCCACCCGACTCACTCCGGCGGCATCGCGGGCGCCCATTATCGCCCATCCACCCGTTGACCCCTCGAGTGGGCCATAGGGCCCTAGGCTCTGCCCTCATGAGTGCACCCACACGCTTTGCGACCCAGATCGTCGGCAGCTACTACAAGCCGCAATGGCTGGCCGATCACGACCTCGTGTATGCCAAGGAGGGTGTGTGGTGGCGCATCGCTCCACCGATGCTGGAGCAGGCGCAAGACGACGCTGTGCGGCTTGCGGTTGCCGATCAAGAGCGCGCAGGTCTGACCTATGTCACCGATGGTGAAGAACGACGTCAGACCTTCTCTGGTCACTTCTACGCCCTCGGTGGCATCGACTCTGACGAACAGGGCCTCGTCACAAACTTCAGCGGCGACATCTTGGAGTACCTCACGATGAAGCAGCGTGCGGTCACCTCGGATGAGCAACAGAAGCCCGCAGCGCCGCCAGAGTTTCGTCAGCCACGCGTCGTGGGTCCGATTTCGTGGGAGCGCCCGCTGGTACTCGATGCCGCACGGTTCCTCAAAGACAACACCACCGGTCTTACCAAGGTCACGGTGATCGGTCCGGCATCGTTGGCGCTCCGGCTGGTGGACGAGCACTACGGATCACTTGACCAGGTGGCCTTCGGTGTCGCCGATGCTCTCAACAAGGAACTGCGCGCTCTGGATGAGCTCGGTATCGACCTGATTCAACTCGATGAGCCAGAGGTTCACTTCCGCTACAGCCAGTTGAAGGACTTTGCCGTCGAGGCCATTGATCGAGCATTCGCCGGCGTGAAGGCACGCAAATCTCTGCATGTCTGTTATGGCTACAGCAAGAACATCGCCGAGAAGAAGGCAACTCCGGTGTATCCCGATGCCATCGAACTTCTCGGCAACACCACAACGGATGCCATCTCGCTGGAGTATGCGCAACCCAAGCAGACCCCTGACCTTCTCGAGCGCGCCGGCGGCAAGTCGGTGGTGCTGGGAGTGCTGGATCTTGATACCGAAGCCGCCGTGGAAAGCGTCGATCAGATCGTCGACATGGCAGAAGCCGCGGTTGCCGTTGTCGGTCCTGACAAACTCGAACTCGGCTCAGACTGCGGCATGTGGTTCCTGCCACGCGATGTCTGCTTCGCCAAGATCTCGGCCATGGAACAGGCTGCGCAAGTACTTCGGCAGCGCCACAGCTGAGCCACTAGACGGGGCCAGCAGCTCAGCTGGTTAGGCCGACTCGACTTCGCGCTCCACGAGTTCGGCCAGTTTGGTCAGAGAGCGCTGCACGCCGCGACGAAACACCGGTCGCGCTATCGGCCACCCCATGGCACCTAGGCGACCCCATGGCAAGTCCAGCGATTCGGTCCACACGAACCGCGTGCGGCCGGCAGGAAGCGGGCGACACTCAAAGATTCCGGTGCCGCGCACCACGGTGCCCGTGTGCACGACTTCGCACCGGTGCGGCTCGCTCCACTCAGTGATCACGAAGGTATCGAGGAAACCCATCGGTGGGCGACCCGTGTAGGCACCCACCTCACTACCCACTGACCGGCCATCGCCGTGACGAACGGCCACGGAGGTTCCCAGAATCCATTCCCCCTGACGCGGCCAATCAAAGACCACATCCCACACCTGCTGTGGCGTGGCGCGCACGATGACCTCGACGCTGAGTTCAGGCATCAGCGTCCGGCTCGGGTGCGGCCTCGTCACCGTCCGCTTCGGTGACCTGAGGAAGTGGTCGGGCAGGAATGTTTCGTCCCGCTGCTTCGAGTCCACGAATCAATTCAGCGATATACGCCTCGCGTTGATCCAAGTCGCGACTGAGGCGATCCAGTACTGAGTCCACCTGATCCATGCGATACCCCCGCAGTCCCACCGCGAAGCGGGTGCGATCCAAATCCGCTCGCAGAGCCCAGCGCTGCTCGGGAAGATCTGCGGGGGTCAGATCTCGCTCATCGTCGCGCATCCGGCCAGATCGTGTGGCGCCATACCCCACAGCCACCGCCACGACGGCGATCGCCA
>DPWC01000081.1:3434-5047 GCA_003529305.1 Actinomycetota bacterium | reverse complement strand
GCTGACAGCCTCGATTGGCACTGAGCCGAACTGCCGCTGTTGGGTGGTTTTCGGTGACGCTTCGCCAGCCACATCGGATCGCGGTGGCGCCGTGGGCAGATTCTCGCTATCGGTGGTGATGATTTGCAGCGGTTGATGTGTTCGTCGGAAACCCAGAAACAAGGCGATGGCACCGAGGGCAACCAGAATTAGTCCCGCCACGACCACAGCGATGGCAACCGGAAAAGCCCACGGCACCGACAACCCAGCGCTGACTTGTGCATCCACGGGGATCGATGCATCTGCTGTCATGATGACCGCCACGAAGCGCCCCGGTTCGGGAGACCACTGCAGGCGCTGTTGATTGGACCCCACAGCGGAAGCCACCCAGAAATCCTCGGCCGCAGGTGGTGTCGGACGATCACTGCCATCGATGATGCGCAACGAGACCCCAGCATCACTTCCCGGTGATCCATCAATGCCCGAGACGACCGCATAGGGAGTTCCCGCGAGATAGGTGCGCACCCGATCAGCGCGACCGATACCGACGAATACTCGCCCCCCATCAACGGCGCGTGCCGACAACTCCACCGCCGCAATGCCCTCCGTGCGGGGCAGGCCGGCATCAATCTGCACCACATCGGTGGTCAATGCCGCAACATCCGCCGTGACCCGGATCGGTTCCGATCGCACCACGCCATCTCGACCGAAGACTCCGCCGATGAGGGCTCCTGCTACGCATGCGCCGCCTCCGGCAAGGATCAGCAGGGCACCGATCAGGCCCAGCACCACCTTGCGCATGCTCAATCCCTTGCTCTGATCATCCAGTTCTACATGCCGTATTCGGTAAGAATGTCACGCTTGGAGAAGCCTGCTTTGGCGAAACGCCCGATGAGTTTGCCGGTGGTCAACCAGGCGATTTCCGCACCGTGATCGTTCATCGTGGCGTCGATGCGTTCAGCCAACCACGGGGTCACATCTTGCGGACGGTCAGCAATGATGTTGATGGCTCGCCGTTGCTTAGCGAAGCGATCAGGCCCCATCTCCTGAAATTCGCGAACGAAGCCTTCGGTGATCAAGATGCCTGGTCGAATGGAGCCCACGACGACCTTGGTGCCCTTGAGTTCCCGAATCAGCGCATCTGTGAAGAGTCCGAGGCCGCGCTTGGTGGAGGAATACACGGACTGACCGGCTTGAATTCGACCATCACTACCTCCACCGAGAATATTGATGATGCGGCCCCCATTGGGCTGCTCCAGCATCCCGGTTGCCGCTACCTTGGCCCCATTGATGGTGCCGACCATGTTGGTGGTCACCATGGCCCAAACCTCGGCGGGATCGTTCTCCACGATGGTCTTGGTCGTGACGGCCAGGCCAGCGTTATTGATCCACAGATCGACGCCACCAAAGCCGGCAACGGCGGTATCCCACAGAGCCTGCTGCGATGCATGATCCGCGACATCAACTGTGGTGCCGCGGACGGTTGCCTGTGGTGCATCCGCAGTAATGCGCTCGACGGCCTCAGTTACCGCCGAGTCAGTGCGACCCGAGACTTGCACAGACCACCCGCGTTGCGCCAGAGAATGCGCGAGCCAGAAGCCCACGCCTTTGGTGCTCCCAGTGATAACCGCAGT
>DPWC01000081.1:0-3068 GCA_003529305.1 Actinomycetota bacterium | reverse complement strand
ATCAGTGCTCAGTGTGGTCCACGGGCAATCTTGGCGCCCGGCAGTCGACACCAAAGAGAATACGAGCCGGGATACAGCGCAGCCGGAATGTCGATCAGGCGCAAGGCCAAAATGGTGTGGCACGCGGTGACCCCACTGCCACAGTAGGCAACGACGGGTAATGGATCGGCCGGCGTCACCCCTAGCTCCGCGAACTTCTCGCGCAGAGCCGACGCCGGTAAGAAGCGACCCTCTGCGTCCACAAGGTCGGCGGTGGGCGTGTTGACCGCGCCGGGGATGTGCCCGGGGATGGGGTCCATCGGTTCAATATCGCCGCGGAACCGCTCAGCTGCTCGGGCATCGAGCAATCGCAGGGAGTCAGCGTCAACGACCTGCTCTGTCGTCACAGTCGACAGGTGTCCCGGCTGCGCCGTAAATGTTCCAGGGTGCGTGGGGCTCTCGTCGCCACTAGTGACTTCCCGACCGGCCGATACCCAGGCGCGCAATCCCCCATCCAGGACGCGCACATCTCGATGGCCGAAGTAAGTCAAAACCCACCATGCTCGAGCCGCCGCGGTGGAGTCCTTCGCGTCGTAGACGACCACAGAGCGATCAGGACTCACACCAAGTCTTCGCATCGTGGCGGTGAAGCTGTCAGCGGTGGGTAGCGGATGCCGGCCGCCGCTATCTGGCTCGATGCTGTGGTCACTCAGGTCAGCATCAAGATCACAAAACACAGCGCCGGGGATGTGCGCCTGCCGGTAGGCGTCAGGTTGCGCACCAGTCAGGGTCCACCGCACATCAAGCAGCACTGGTGATATCTCGCCTGTCATGTCGTCGTGCAATTGCTCGACGCTGATGAGCGGATGCGGCAACGGTGGCGTGGCGGCGCTCATGAGAGAGCCCCTGGCGTTAAGCACGTGGTGGCGGTGCCACGCGCGGCCCCGCCGCGACGGGGGATGCGCGACGGGACCGGCAGATCTACCTTAAGCACGGGGCGAGCAGAAAGAAAATCCCCGCGGCACATGTGGACCTTGCGAAGTTCTGTCGGCTGACTTATGACTGGGCGACTCGTGGGTCGGTGGTCGCTATCCACTGAGACCTGCCACCAGATTGACCGTGATGGCCACAATGAAGGTAGCGAAAACAAAGCTCACTAGGGCATGGCCCAACAGGGTGGCGCGAATGCGTCGGTCGGCGATAGCGGTGTCCGATGTCTGAAAAGTCATCCCGATGGTGAAGGCCAGGTAGGCAAAATCGGCGTAGGTGGGCGCGGAGGAGCCGGGAAAGTCAATCCCACCGATGGGCTCGGCGTAATACAAGCGTGCGTATCGCAAAGTCAGCACGGTATGCAGCATCACCCACGACGAGGTGATCGATGCGATACCGAGCAGCGTCAATGGCCAACCAGCCTCACGGGCCCGAAACACCACGAGTGCCACGGTCAATAACGCCACCAGCGCGATGACGATGAGCAGGACATCGCGTAGCAGTGAGCCAGGAATATCCTCCCGTTGGGCCATCGCAGCCGTGGTCTGGTCGTCAAACCGGCTCACCACCGCCCAGTTCCAGAGACTGAACGACGCACTCAGGACGACCCAGCCGAGCAGCAGTGCGGGGGTCTGCGGATAGATGCGCTCAACAATCACGGCCACCACGAGACCGAGCAGTGCCGATCCGGCGAAGTGCACTGCACCACCAGTGCCACGACCGCGCCTCGATGATTTCTCCGCCATGTGTTGAACGCTAGTCAGCCAATGCCTCCGTTCTATGGCAACAGGCCCATTTCGCGAGCCCTTTGAACCCAGCGCTTCGCCTGCGCTGTGGTGGCCATCTGCCCGTCGCGGTCTGGAACCTGCTCTTGGACAGCTCGCACCCAGTGGCGTCCCCCACGCGCCTGCTCTGTCATCACCACTTCGGCTACTTCGCGCCAATGCTCGTCGGGATAGAGGCGAGGTCGACCACGCACCTGCTCGTCCCGATCCCACGAATCAACGAACTGTTCCGTCGACACGGCCGAGATCATCCCTGCTCCCTCTAGCGCGCTCATTCCATAGCGGGCCGCTGTTATGAGGCGCTGCGGGGTGAGGGAACGTACGCGCTCGGCGGTAACACGCCCGTGATCCGTGCGGGTCGCAGTACCGAAGAATTCCAAAGCGATCCCGCTGGCCACCCAGAGATCTTTGTGGTGCGCCCAGGTAATGGCAGAACACCACCCTGACCGAGGCGGCAAGGACCTGACAGTTGCTACTCCCCCCGCGGGCGTTCGTTCCATCGGAGACACCGCCACAAGTTGGGCAAGACCATCAGTGGGTCCACATAGATGCCACGCAGAGCGCCACGGTCGCTCAATAGACGACTCGGATAGCCACACCTGGATCCGCTGCATGCTCTGTTTTTGGTTCGGTTTTGCCATATCCAGACCATAACACAGAAGCAGCCTGCACCCCTACCACCAATGCACCGGATAGTGGTGGCTGGCAGTGCTGAAGGTGTTATTGATGACGACCGCCAGTGCCACCAAGATGACCATGCCCACGGCGATCGGGAGAAGGACGAACAGGTATCCGAGACCAGTGATGGCAGGGCCGCCAATGACGGCGAAAACTGCCGTCGCTCCGGCCGGTGGATGTACGGCGTGAATGACCTGCATCAACAAGATCGAAGTGGCCAAGGCAACGGCAACGGCAACGACCTCGTATTGACCGAGAACCTTGAAAGCCGTCACCCCACAGAGCGCCGACACGATGTGCCCAGCCAACACATTGCGAGGCTGCGCGAATTCCGCCCGTGGCGCACCAAATAGCAAGACGATCGTGGACCCAAAGGATGCGACCAAAAAAAGGTCTGTGGCCCAAGACCACTGCCACACATAGTGCGGCATGGACACGATGACTACGGCGACGACGACCGCGAGCCAGGTCCTCAGCAAAATCCACAGAGCGGGCCTTTGGCGCTGCGGACGCGAACCTCCGCGCAACCGCTGTAGATAGGAAGATGCTTCGCCGGGTTGCGTCGTCACCCCCGCAGGCTACGCGAACTCAGCATGCGAACCCGTGATGCATGGTCGGGCTGGCGGGATTTGAACC
>DPWC01000099.1:8100-11579 GCA_003529305.1 Actinomycetota bacterium | reverse complement strand
GTCCTCGCGGCGGTATTGAGACCTCAGTTGGAGTTGATGTGAGTGACTGCTTCAACCACTGGGCGAGCCACGCTCGACTCTGCGGCCAGACGATGACTTCTTCAGCAGTCCAGTGATGCGCTCGGCGCCACACATCAGGATCGTCATGGGCTTGCGTCACAAGAACAACTCCGCTGCGGCGCGGCAGTGGTGTCGTCGGTGTGTCGCAGGCGTCCACCACGAGGCAAAGACCGGCGAACTCGCTGACCTGCCGGCCATCAGTGTCATCAGGCAGAACCTGCACAACCGTGCGATCACTCACTGACGCTTTTGCCAGCGCGACGACTTCGTCACGCAAGGCAACAGACGGGCCCACAACAAGCACGCCAGGTCGTGCCGGACCAGTGGTTCCACGCTCTTCTGAAATCACCGCATCAGAGTGAGCACCCTCAGACACCACGAGCAGAAACGGGCCACAGCCTGTGGATGCAGTGCCGTGGGGAAAGTGGGAATGTCTGTCGTGCGCGTATTCTTGGCTCATGGCCGATGCTGCGCCGCTTTCCCCCGGCGCCTCTTCCGTGGATGCCGTGCATCCACGGAAGTCCAACGACGAGCAACGCGGAAAAGATGCGCGTGGATCTGCGGGCAGACCGGCAGCCTTCTTTGATCTCGATAAGACCGTCATCGCGCGATCAAGTGCGTTGGTCTTTAGTCGCCCGCTGTACCGCAGCGGCATGATCAACCGTCGCGATGTCTTGCGCAGCGCTTACGCCCAGTTCGTCTATGTGCTCGGCGGCGCTGACCACGATCAGATGGAACGGATGCGCGAATACCTCTCGTCGCTGACGACCGGATGGCAGGCCGACCAGCTGCGCGAGATTGTTGCTGAGGCGCTGGCTGATGCCGTGGAGCCCATCATCTACGACGAGGCAGCCACCTTGATCGAGGATCATCACGCAGCCGGGCGCGATGTCATCATCGTCTCGTCCAGTGGGCAAGAGATCGTCGAATTGATCGGCGCCATGCTCGGTGCGGATCACAGCATCGGCACGCGAGTGCGCATTGAAGACGGTAAATACACCGGTGACATTGAGTTCTACGCCTATGCCGATGCCAAGGCGGCGGCGATTCGTGATCTTGCGGACGCCAATGGCTACGACCTCGCCACCTCGTATGCCTACAGCGATGCCGCTACCGACTTACCCATGCTGCAGACCGTGGGCTTCCCTTCAGCTGTCAATCCGGACCGCACGCTGCGCAAAGAAGCGATGGCGCGAGGCTGGCCCATCTTGCAGTTCTCTCATCCGGTTCCGCTGCGTCAGCGATTCGCCAGTGGCCTGGCGGCCAAGCCCACGCTGACAGCTGTGGCGCTCGGTGGGGCCGCAGCTGCTGCCGGCCTGATCTGGTACGCCGTGCGTCGACGAGGTTCGGGAAGTTCGCCGATCTAGTCCGCAATCAGCGCATCGGCCACGGCCACGATCTCGCGCGCACCAGCGGATATGGATTCCGCACAGTGCACGACCCAGTCCACGGTGGCTTGCACCGTGCCGGTACGAAATTCGGCCAACGCCTGCTGATACGCCGTGCGCCCGATCAGCGCGTGCCCGGTCTCGGTGATGCAGATACCCCGCGGATCGAGCCCGCGCGTGCGCACCACGAGGCGTTCCACGGCGCGGGCCACAAGGGCGTCGCGAGTGCCGAAGGGCTGTTCAGCAGCGATCTGTCCGTGCGCGATAGCAGCCATCACAATCGC
This sequence comes from Actinomycetota bacterium, assembly GCA_003529305.1. GTDB lineage: Bacteria > Actinomycetota > Actinomycetes > UBA12327 > UBA12327 > UBA12327. The sequence continues at coordinate 9,847 of DPWC01000099.1, read as the reverse complement.
TGGTGTTGTGGAGTCCGTAGCAATCCACTGTGCCAGGGCTTGGAGCAACTGCGCGGACTGCGCATCACGCGGTCGCCCCACAGCGGCCGCATCAGGGGCTGCACGCAGCACCTCGTCATCGGCGGCGGCCACCACATGTAACCGGGCCAACGCCTGCACTGGAGAGCGTCGCCAGATGTTCTCCACCACAGGGACTTCTTGGGCCAATCGCAAGGCCGCTTGGACGATGGGACGGCCCGGGTGATCAAGGCGCACATTGCCGCTGCGCAGGAATTCCACCGTGATGTCCACGCCGTCAGCCGCCGCCGAGGCGCGAGCGCCGCGCAGGGACGACTCCAGCGCCAGCGTTGGACCATGGGCGCGCAATGCCCGATGGCCGATAGCCTCATCAACGGCCACTCGTGTCGTGGCCACTGCCGCACTCACCTGCGGGTGAGCGAGGACTTCGCTCAGAAGTTGTCGCACCGTCCCAGCGTAGGGACGCCGATGGAAAGTGGTAACCGATGGCCGACGGCACGATTGATGCACTGGCGCACGAATCCCGAACCTTCGCGCCGCCAGCAGACATCGCGCAGCAGGCGAATGTCACCAGTGCAGATGTCGATCGCGCTCGTGCGGATCGGCTCGCCTTCTGGGCCGAACAAGCGCAGCGACTGACCTGGGACACGCCGTTCGACCAAGTTCTCGATTGGTCGAACGCACCGGAAGCCAAGTGGTTTGTCGGGGGTCGGCTGAATGTGGCGGTCAATTGCGTTGATCGCCATGTGGACGCCGGCCATGGCCAGCGCGTGGCCTTCTATTTCGAAGGCGAGGCGGGCGATACGACCTCGCTGACCTACGCCGACTTGAAGGACCAGGTGTGTCGAGCCGCTAACGCCTTGACCACCATGGGCATCACCGCGGGCGATCGCGTGGCCATCTATCTGCCGATGATTCCTGAAGCAGTGATTGCCATGCTCGCCTGCGCGCGCATCGGTGCCGTCCACAGCGTGGTCTTCGGTGGATTCAGTGCCACCGCGTTGTCTTCGCGGATTCACGATGCGCAGGCACGCGTGGTCATCACGGCTGATGGTGCTGACCGACGAGGCAAGACTTTGCCACTCAAGCCCACGGTTGATGCTGCTCTGGCGGATTGCCCCAGCGTGGAACGGGTGCTTGTCGTGCGACGGGCCGGTAACGAGATTGCCTGGAATGCGCACGATGCCTGGTGGCACGAAGCCTTATCCGCCGAGTCCGTTGAGCACGAGCCGCAGTTCTTCGACAGCGAGCATCCGCTCTTCATTTTGTACACCTCAGGCACCACCGGGCAACCCAAAGGAATCCTGCACACCACCGGCGGCTATCTGACCCAAGCGTCGTGGACTCATTGGGCCGTCTTCGACCTCAAAGCCGACACCGACATCTACTGGTGCACCGCGGACATCGGCTGGATCACCGGCCATTCGTATGTCACCTATGGTCCGCTCTCTAACGGGGCCACTCAACTGATGTACGAAGGCACTCCGGACACACCCCACCGAGGTCGCTGGTGGGAACTCATTGAGAAGTACCGCGTTTCCATCTTCTACACCGCCCCCACCGCACTACGCACTTTCATGAAATGGGGAGACGAGATCCCGGCACAGTTCGATCTGTCGTCGTTGCGCATCCTTGGCAGCGTCGGTGAACCCATCAACCCCGAGGCGTGGATGTGGTACCGAGAAACCATCGGAGGCAACCGGTGTCCGATCGTCGACACCTGGTGGCA
>DPWC01000099.1:0-7823 GCA_003529305.1 Actinomycetota bacterium | reverse complement strand
GGTGGCAGACCGAGACCGGCGCCATCATGATCAGCCCCCTGCCCGGGGTAACGGCGACCAAACCCGGTTCGGCCACTGCCCCGTTGCCCGGCATCAGCGCAGAAGTTGTGGACCAGTCAGGGCAGCTAGCACCCGACGGCTCTGGCGGCCTGTTGGTTCTCACCGAACCGTGGCCCTCAATGTTGCGCGGCGTGTGGGGAGACCGGCAACGATTCATCGATACCTACTGGGCGCGCTTTGAGCAACAGGGCTACTACTTCGCTGGTGATGGCGTCACCCGTGACACCGATGGCTACCTGTGGTTGCTGGGACGCGTCGACGATGTGATGAAAGTCAGCGGCCATCTCTTGGCCACCGCTGAGGTGGAGTCTGCACTGGTGGCGCATCCGCGCGTTGCTGAAGCTGCAGTCGTGGGAGCCTCGGATCCGATCACAGGTCAGGGCATCGTCGCGTTCGTGATTCTGCGTGACCTCGGTGGCGATGGACCGGCACCCGACGCGCACACCATCGGTAGCGAACTGCGCGAACATGTGGCGCACACCTTGGGCCCGATTGCCAAGCCGCGCCACATCATGGTGGTCAGCGAATTACCCAAGACCCGTTCGGGAAAGATCATGAGACGCCTGCTGTTGGACATCGCCGAGCATCGATCATTGGGTGATACCACCACTTTGGCTGATCCTGCGGTGGTGCAGTTGATCGCTGATGGCATGACGACCGCGTCCGAAGACTGATCCGGCGTTGTCGTGAGTTTTCTTGGCCGACTAACGCGGCGCGAAGAGCGTGCAATCGCCAGGATCCTGCGGCAAGAGGTCGTCGGTGGCGCGCTCTTGCTGGTGGCCGCTGTGGTCGCCATTGGCTGGGCGAACTCACCCTGGCGAGACTCCTACGCGCAATTTCTCAGCATCACCTTCGGACCCACAGCCCTGGATCTTCGACTCAGTGTCAACCAATGGGCTGCCGACGGTTTGCTCGCCGTGTTCTTCTTCGTCGCCGGATTAGAACTCAAGCGCGAACTCGCCGTCGGCTCGCTGCGTCGTCGAGCTGAAGCCGTTCTGCCCGTTGCCGCCGCCCTCGGCGGCATGGTCCTGCCAGCTCTGATCTACACCGCCACCGTCAATGCGGTGCCCGGCGCAGGGCACGGTTGGGGAATCCCCATGGCCACCGACATCGCCTTCGCCCTGGCCGTCCTAGCCATCGCCGGGCGGGGATTGCCGTCGTCGTTGCGCGCCTTCCTGCTCACACTGGCGGTGGTTGACGACCTCGGGGCGATCACAGTCATCGCCATCTTCTATTCCGCCGACATTCGTCTATGGCCGCTGTTTGCCGCCCTGGCGCTGATCGTGCTGTACATCGTGATGCAGCGTCGTCGCCTCACCAGCACATGGCTGTACCTGCCCTTGGCACTGACTGTGTGGACTTTGATGCATGCCAGTGGCGTACACGCCACGGTGGCCGGGGTCCTCCTCGGCTTGGCCACTCGAGTGGTCCGTGACGATCAGGAAAAGGACTCACCAGCCGAGCGATTGGAGCACCGTCTGCGGCCGTGGTCGGCAGGAGTGTGCGTACCGATTTTCGCCCTGTGTGCTGCCGGCGTCACCGTCGTCGGCACTCCGATCGCCACCATCAGTGAGGATCCCGTGACTCGCGGCGTCGTCTTCGGATTAGTTGCGGGAAAGTTCCTCGGAATCTTCGGGACCACATGGCTTGTTGCTCGGGTCACCCGTGCGCGATTGAGTCCGGATCTGGCATGGAGCGATATCGCCGGCTTGTCTTTGGTGGCGGGCATCGGCTTCACCGTGTCGCTGCTGATCGCCGAACTGAGTTTTGTCGGCGATCCGCTGCGCACCGACAACGCCAAGATCGGCGTGCTGATCGGTTCAGTTCTGGCCGCAGTTATCGGCTCGGCTGTCTTGGCCCTGCGTCGCCGCGCACTTAGAGTGAGCCCGCAAGAACAGGAGGCGTCATGAGCACCGCAAACGGATCGCCCAGCGGGGGCGGGCGCAGTATTGGCCAGGTCTTCGCCTCCATCACTGAGGACATCGCCTCTTTGGTTCGCGATGAGATCGCGTTGGCCAAAGCCGAAGTGCGTCAGAGTCTGGTGCGCGCGGGTCGCGGCGCGTTATTGATCGCCGGTGCCATTGCACTGGTCAACACGGCGTTCATCTTTCTGCTGATCACGATCGGCTACGCCCTGGTAGCAGCTGGCCTGCCGGTGTGGGGTGCGTTTCTGATCGTCACTTTGGTGCTGATTGCCGGTGCGGCCGTGATGGTGCTGGTGGCTCGCCAGCAATTCCGCCGTATCACAGGACTGTCTCGCACACAGGCCGCCGGCGAAGCAACGCTCGGAACGCTGCGGAGCATCCCCGACAAGGTGGTGGAAGCTTTCGAGCGCGAAGGCTCGAACTAGTCACACCCTCCAGTGGCGACGGCCGCGCTCGCTCGAGCGCCGGTTTGAGCATCAGACTCCACCTCTTGCGCCGTCAGGGCATAACCGGTCAATGGATCCACCGTTGATGACGCGAAGACCACACCCAGCACCTGACCCGTCGCATCGGCGAGCGGACCACCGCTTCCACCTTGTCGAATGGTGGCCCGCAGCGAGTAGACCTCACGCACCACCGAACTGGTGTCGTAGATGTCTCGACCGCGAGCGCGCTGGATATCTCGAATCCGCGCCGCCTGCAGTGTGTAACTACCGCCACCGGGGAATCCTGCGACCAGTGCGCTGTCGCCACGCTTGGCCGGATCAGCGGAAAATCGCAGGGCTGGCGCAGACAGGTCATCGACCCTGAGGACCGCAACATCCCGACGAGGATCGAAGAGCACCACGCGGGCCGCATAAAGCTGACCAACACCGCGCAGGCGCACCACCACACTTCGTGCACCAGCGACGACATGAGCATTGGTCATCACTCGCTGCGCAGCAAAAACAAATCCACTGCCCGTCAATGACTTGTTGCACCCCGGGGCTTCACTGAGTACTTCCACCACCGAGTCACCCACGGCGCGCGCCTTGGCGGTCTGAGTCACCGCAGCATCCGGCGCGGACACCGGGACGATCTCCGGAGTAGTGATCCCTGAATACACCTGGGGGAAGAAGGTTTCACCAAAGGCTGAGCGCAGCGAGGTAAACAGAGTTCGTCCGGCCTCTGGCATCACGGAGTCAATGCGAGGCAGTAACTCTGAGGTGCGAACCTGCTGAGACAACCGAGTCGGCGGACCCGACACCAAGGCCACCGCTAAACCCCACGCCACCACCAGCGTGGCCGCGACCGACACCACGGATCCACCAAGGGAGTCACCGGCGCGCAACGGCTTCCACGGCATAGCGGCACGCAATTTTGAACCCAGGGCCCCGGCGAGTGTTTGCCCCAAGACTGCCAAGGCGATCACGATCCCCACCGAGGCCGTTGATCGAGTCAGGGGCGAATCAAAGTGGTCCACCACCAAGGGAGCTAGCCGTACACCCAACACGGCACCACCGAGAAATCCCAAAACTCCGGTGACGCCGCTGACCAAACCGCCGCGCCATCCAGAAACCGCTGCAGCGATCACGAAGGCGATGAGGGCAACATCCACCAGATTCATTGGCCCCACCCCTTCTCTTACACGGCTCACGATTACTGCGGCTGACGATCACGGTCGGCACTGGCCGTGACCACTTCACTGTCGGGGCGAGTCATCCACCTCAACAATGACGGAGGTATCCCACGGTGCCTCCCAGCCAGCCAGGGCAATGATCCGATCCAGCAGGCCACCGGTGAATCCCCACACGGTAAGCCCGCGCACGGTGAATCCGGGTCCGACATAACCAGAGGGGTGTCGAACGCGTACTCGATGCGCAGGATTAATCAGGTCTTGCCAGGGAACGCGGAGCACCTGCGCCACCTCGGCCGGATCCGCTGGAGCGATCGGCGCGGGCTCGGCCCACCACGCCAACACCGGAGAGACCACAAAGCCGCTGGGCGGAACAAAGAGTTCGGGTAGCACCGCGAATGGTCGAACGCCATCGGCGTTCACCCCGATCTCCTCCTCAGCTTCGCGCAGGGCGGCCGCGACCACCCCCGCGTCAGTGTCCTCAACAACACCCCCGGGAAAGGCGGGTTGACCCGAGTGCTGACGCATTTTGTGGGCGCGTTCAATCAACACCACATCCGGTCCCTCAGGGCCGTCACCGAGCAAGATCAAGACCGACGACGCACGCCCCCCGGTAGGCGGCGGTGGAAAGCGAGTCAGATCATCCACCGAAACCTGTGCGGCAACTCCGGCTAGAGGAGCCAGCCACTGTGGTGCACCGCCCAGTGACTCCAACAACGCGTCAGGCTCGTCGATCAACAACACCCCACCGGATCGCGACGCCAGTTGTCGATGGCGCTGCTCAAGCACCTGCGCCGACGGGTGCGGTGTGGTCATCCGCGCGGCTCCCGAACCAAGGCCGCGGCTTTCACAGGATCAGTCGGGCCTTCCCCAAAAGACGGGCACCACTGCGCCACCGTGCAAGCACCACACGCAGGCCGACGGGCATGACACCGACGCCGACCGTGCCAGATCAGGACTTGCGAAAGATGCGTCCACTCTTTTTCAGGAAACAGCGCGCCCACTTCATGCTCCACTTTCACCGGATCCTGCAGCGTGGTCCACCCCAGCCGACGCGACAGCCGGCCAAAGTGTGTATCCACCGTGATGCCGGGCATTCCGAAAGCCTCACCAAGAACCACATTCGCCGTCTTGCGGCCCACTCCGGGCAGGGTCACCAACTCATCGATCGTCGCTGGTACCTCGCCATCGAATTGCGTGCTTAATGCCGCGCCCAGCTTCAACAGATTGTCCGCCTTGGCCCGAAAGAAACCGGTGGAGGTGATGATTGCCTCTAACTGAGATCGATCGGCGCTGGCAAGCCGCTGTGCATCGGGGTACTGGCGAAAAAGCGTGGGTGTCACCGCATTGACGCGCTTGTCGGTGCACTGCGCCGACAAGATCGTGGCAACAAGGAGTTGGTAGGGCGAATCGAAGGTCAATTCGCAGTGCGCATCCGGGTACTGATCGCAGAGGGCGCGGTACACCCGTCGCGCCCGCCGAACGAGGGCGGTCCGATCGGCATCCGCAGCCGCCCGCTTGGGGGCTGCGGTCCCGGCGGCCGCCGGCCGAGAGGACTTCGCAGACCGGGCCATATACCCAGCCTAGAAAGGCAGAACTGGACCAGTCAGGTGACGCCTGCTCGCCCGGGCCTACCGGGCTCAACTTCTGGCCACTTTCTGCCGATACCCCTGCCGTGACGATCACCACCGCCGCCCCTCAGGGCGCTGCCTCCCCCACGCCCGAGCGCAGCACAGAGTTCGCGCACCTAGACCTTGAAGGCCTGCGTCAGTACCGCAGCGACTTAGAGGTTGAGGAACACCGGGTCTCGTACTGGCGTCGCCTGGTGCAGGCACGGTTGGACCTGTTGCGCACCAATGGAAACGGCGCATCCTTTGACCGTCTGCAATGCGCCTTTGCCGAAGACCGTCCCGCCCGTGGCCGCACGGCCTTGATGGCTGTCGTGCCTCAAGACGACATGCCGCCCCTGCCCGAACTTGATGAGCTGTGGCATCGACCCATGAACTCCAACGACCCTGCCGTCATCAATGACCTCGCTCAGGAACTGTCCTTCGCCGAGTTTCAGTTGTCCACTTACCGCACCGCCTTGCACCGGCGCCTGGACCGTGCCACGAACGAATTAATCGCTCGATACCGCGAGAACCCCTACGAGTGCCTCGTCGCGTTGCCGCTGAACCCACGGTGACAACAAGCGGCCGAGTTGGCCGCGTGGCACAATGAAGCCTCCGAAACCGACATGGAGGCGTCGTGGACAACGCTTTGACGAGGGCGCCGCTGTTTGAAGCCCTTGACGACGAAGCCGCAGAAGCGCTGCGCGACACCATGGTCGAGGTGACTTTCACCAAAGGTCAGGAGATCTTCCGCGAAGGCGACCCAGGCGATCGCCTCTATGTCGTTCTCGACGGCAAGGTCAAACTGGGCGTCACTTCTCCCGACGGTCGCGAGAATCTGCTGGGAGTCCAAGGCCCCGGCGAGATGTTCGGCGAACTCTCGCTGTTTGATCCCGTGCCACGGACCGCCACTGCCACCGCTGTGACGGACTGTCGCCTGATGGGTCTAGGACACCAAGACCTCCACACCTGGCTGACTGGCCGCCCTGTTCTGGCGCAGGCGCTGCTGCAGGCCTTGGCTCGTCGACTGCGTCGCACGAACGATGCGATGGGTGACTTGGTGTTCTCTGATGTGCCCGGCCGCGTGGCGAAGGCGCTCTTGGATCTCTCCGAGCGTTTCGGCATCGACAAGCCCACGGGTCGTCATGTCACCCACGACCTGACACAAGAAGAGTTGGCTCAACTCGTTGGTGCATCCCGGGAAACAGTGAACAAGGCGTTGGCGGACTTCGCTACGCGCGGCTGGATCCTGCTGGAACCACGAGGAGTCACCATCCTCGATGCTGACAAGTTGGTACGGCGCGCTGCCTAGTACGGCGCGCTGCCTATTGCGGCCTTCGAGCTAGTGCGGCACCCCAAGATGACGCAGGTGCGCGCGAGCGCTCATGTGCGCCGCTTCGCGTAGGTCATCGGCCACCTCGGTATACACCGCAGCCACGACCTCTTCGACGGTCCGGGCCCCTTGCGCAACCGCGTGACGCACTTGCTCAAGTCGCTCTTGTCGATGCCGTTGGTATTCCTGAACGCGTTGCCGCAATCGTCCGCCGACGGGGCCATGCCCCGGCAACACCGGCGCGTCCACGAGGCCAAGCAGCACCTCAAGGCTGTTCAGGTAGTCACCCAGATCCCCATCAGGATCGGCAATCACCGCCGTCCCGCGCCCCAGCACGGTGTCGCCCGTCAGCACCACCACATCGTCAGGACCGCTCAGGGATGCCACCAGACTGACCGAGTCCGCACTGTGGCCGGGAGTGTGATGAACCACGGCGCGCACCTGACCTACTTCCAATGTCATGGCGTGCCGGAGCGCTTCGCCACCGTGCACAAAGGCGGGATCCCACGCACTAACCGGCGCGCCAGTGAGTTCGTGCAACCGTTGGACTCCGGCACTGTGATCAGTGTGACCATGCGTCAGGACGATGTGCGCCACCGTTCCGTGCAGCGCAATATCGAGCAGATGCGATTCATCGAGCGGTCCTGGATCAATGACCAGCAGTTCCTCGGTCCCGAGAATCCAGGTATTGGTGCCCTCCAGTGTCATGGGCCCTGGATTGGGAGCGGTTTGCCAACGAACCCAGTCCGGCAATGACACGCTCACCCTGACCTCCGCTGAAGTTGCTGCGGGCGTTGATTCAAAGCCTCGTCTACGGATCGTGTCGACGACAGTGCCAACAACTCCAACAGCGTCGGCCACAACAGCATGATGGATCCGTGACGATTGGCGGTCAACGCCTCGTTGACGCCCCACCATCGGGCAGTGACGGCTTCGCCGCCATCAATGTGCTCCGGTGCGATACCCGCGCGGGCGTCGTAGAGAAAGAACCAGGTGTCGTAGCGCACCGGAATGTGATCTGGGGTCAGCCACCATGCCCACGGCACCAATCCGGCCGGGTTGAGCCTTACATCGGCTTCCTCGTGAATTTCGCGCACCGCTGCTCGCACCACAGCGGCTGCCTCCGCAGGGGGCAGACCCATCGCTGGCGACAGTGTCGCGATATCCACCCCGTCAAGATCGCTCGGCACATCGGCCAGAGCCACGGAATCGCCATCCTCCACTGCTCCGCCGGGAAAGACATGGGCGCCCGCCGCGAAATTCAGCGCCGCAATGCGATG
>DPWC01000016.1 GCA_003529305.1 Actinomycetota bacterium | reverse complement strand
CTCAAAGCCACCAAAGTCGATGGGGTGTACAGTGCCGACCCCAAAAAAGACCCCAAGGCCACCCGCTACACACACATCAGCTTTGATGAAGCCATCTCTCGCAATCTGCAAGTGATGGATGCCACCGCGTTTGCGCTATGCCGGGATCAGAATTTGCCGATCAAGGTGTTCAGCATCTTCAAGCCCGGCGCCCTCAAGCGTGTGGTGGAGGGGCAGGACGAGGGAACGCTGGTTCACGTTTGACGGAAACAGGATTGTTGACATGACGGTTGCCGACATCAAGAAGACGGCCGAGCAGAAGATGGCCAAGTCCATCGAGGCCTTCAAGGGTGAATTGCAGAAGATTCGCACCGGTCGTGCCCACCCGGGCATCTTGGATCAGGTTCAAGTGGAGTACTACGGCTCCATGGTGCCGATCAGCCAGGTGGCCAATGTGAGCTTGCTCGATGCCCGAACCATCAGCGTGCAGCCCTGGGAAAAGGGTCTGGCGCCCAAGATTGAAAAAGCCATCCGCGAAAGCGACTTGGGCCTCAACCCTGCGGCTCAGGGTGATCTGCTGCGCGTGCCCATGCCCGCCTTGACCGAAGAGCGGCGCCGTGAACTCACCAAGGTGGTCCGGGGCGCGGGTGAAGACTGCAAGGTGGCGGTGCGCAATCTTCGGCGCGATGCCAACGAGCACCTGAAGAAGTTGCTCAAGGACAAGTTGGTGACTGAGGATGAAGAGCGCCGGGCGCAGGACGACATCCAAAAACTGACCGATCGCACCGTGGCTGAGGTGGATCGCCTGGTGCAGGGCAAAGAAGGTGAGATCATGGCGGTTTGATCGCCTCCCAGAATCCAGTCACTCAGTGAAAACCGTCCACCCTCATCACCTGATTCCGCGCCATGTGGCCATCGTGATGGATGGCAATGGGCGCTGGGCGAAGCAGCGTGGCCTACCGCGCACTGCGGGTCACGAGGCCGGCGAAGCGGCGCTGCTGGATCTGGTCAAAGGCGCCATCGAAGTCGGCATCGGCCATGTGTCGGCCTATGCGTTCTCGACGGAGAATTGGAAGCGCTCACCCGACGAAGTTCGATTTCTGATGGGATTTAATCGCGATGTCATTCGGCGCCGACGCGATGAAATGGATCAGATGGGGGTGCGCGTGCGCTGGGCGGGTCGGCGGCCCCGGCTGTGGAAGTCGGTGATCGACGAACTCGAAGAGGCCGAACGCCGCACCGCCGGAAATCGGGTGCTGACCCTGACGATGTGCGTCAACTACGGAGGTCGGGCTGAGATCGCTGATGCGGCGGCCGCCTTGGCGGCCGATGCCGTGGCCGGTCGCATTGATCCGGCGCGGATCGATCAGCGCACCTTTGCCCGCTACTTGGACGAGCCCGACATGCCTGATGTCGACCTTTTTCTTCGCACCTCGGGTGAGCAACGCACCTCGAATTTCCTCTTGTGGCAGAGCGCCTATGCCGAGTTGGTGTTCATCGATGAACTGTGGCCCGATGTTGACCGTCGACACCTGTGGCGTGCGGTGGAGCAGTACGCAGCCCGTGAACGCCGCTACGGAGGGGCGAAGTAGTCGATGCCTTCCGCCGCGGTGACCGCGGTCGGCAGCGGCGTGTCGCTGTACAAGCGGGCTCGCATTTCCCCCTGCTGCTTCTAGCATTTTGGGCACCAACGGCCCATCGGGCCGCACTGCAGCGGGAGGATTCGTGGGTCCGGTCCAGGCCATTGGCACATGTTTTCGCAAATTCGCCACCTTCAGTGGTCGAGCAGGTCGCGCTGAGTACTGGTGGTGGGTGGTCTTCACCATCGTGGTCCAGGGCGTGATGAACCTGATCGATCGCTCTGCCCATCTGCAGTACGGCAGCGAATACTATGGACAGCGTCCCGGGTTTATCAGCACGGTGGCGGCGGTCATCATCCTGCTGCCGTCCATTGCCGTGCTGTTCCGCCGACTGCATGACACGGGACGCAGCGGCTGGTGGTGGGCGCTGAATCTTGTCTGCTGCATCGGCACGATCGTGGTGTTCATCCTGACCCTGTTGCCAGGTCAATCCGAGCCCAACCGGTATGGCTCCACACCGGGTTCCGCGCTGACCTAGTTCATACTCACGGCGACGGCAACGACGGCGCCCATCACGGCCACACCGATCAAAGTGCTGACCAGGGTGAGCCGTGAAGGATGCCGACTATGGGCCTCGGGGAGGATGTCCGCCGCGGCCAAGTAGGTCAGGAAGCCAGCGAATGCGCCGAGGTACAAACCGAGGGCGCTGTCGGGCAGCGTGAACAGCAGCGTGCTCAAGACGCCAAGCGCGGGGGCGACGGCGTCCAGTGCCAGCATCCGAATCGCATTGCGCCGATCGTTGCCGCTGCGCACCATCAAGGTCACCGTATTCAAGCCGTCGGTGAAGTCATGGGCGAGGACGGCCACTGCTACGGCAATGCCGACCTGATGGGAGATCTGGAACCCCAAACCGATGCCGACGCCATCGATGAAGGAGTGCAGGGCAAGGCCGCCGGCCCCCAGCCAGCCCACCCGTGGGTGACTGTGCGAATGCGAGCCATAGTCCGAATCGGCAGGTTCATGAACACCGGCGCTGCGCTCCAAAATGTGCAGCAGCAGGAAGCCGGCGACGAATGCCACCATCACCGCGGGAAGTCCCAGAGCCGTGTTGTTGTTGAGTTCGAAAGTCTCTGGGATCAGCTCGAAGGCCACAAGACCTAGCAGGACTCCGCCCGATAAGCCCAATACGAGGTGCAGTCGATCTTTGGCCCGCAAAGCGACAAAGCCACCCAGCACAGTGGCCAGCACCGTCAGTGCGGCAGCAATGATGACGGAGGCGGCCATGGGCGCAGGCTACGCGACGAACTTCACGGCAACGGCAACCACAAGCACCACGACTACTAACGAGCGCAGTGCGCGACCGGCGTTACTCAGGGCGGGCCAGGCCAGCGCTAACAGCCACGCCACAAAAATCGCCACGATCAGGAGCAGTAGTCCGCCCAGTGCGGCGCGGGGTCCATCGAGCAGTAATCCGCCCAGTAGAAGAGTGGCGATGACCACAAGGACCGCCCATCGAGGCAAGCGGTAGAGGCGCTCTAGCGCGGGTCGCGACCGCGCTGCGAAGGATCGTTGCCACGCAGGAGGCTGGCTCGGGGTGCTGTCGGGCCGGCTCACGCGGTCACACTAGCCTTGGACGCCACGCGTGATGGCGCACACCATGCCCCTGAGCGCACCGCCGACAGCCAGCCGG
>DPWC01000215.1 GCA_003529305.1 Actinomycetota bacterium | reverse complement strand
GGGCCCAGGCACTTGACGCGGCGCTGACGGCCAGAACCACTGCGCCCACCAGCAACACACTGACCGCCGACGGTCCGATCTGCGCGAGTCGTCCAGCACCCAAACCACCATGTGTCAATGCCGCCAGCGCCGCCAAGACGGCGGAACAACCACCACCAGCCACTGCGGCCTGAAGCGCACAGGTCTCCACCGTGGCGTCGCGGCGAGCGCGTACCACGAACCAGCCCATGAGTGCACCAACAATGACCGGCATCGCCAGCACCGCTGCGGCCGTGATTGATGGCGCACCGGTGGCAGGCAGCGCAGGGACCAACGGAAAAACTGGGAGCGCGCCTGTGGCGCCCGATACGGCAGTGACGGTGTTGCCCCCTCCCACCATAAAACCGGGACCAACGAGCAAGGCCGCCGTCCACACCACAGCATTGGGCAGGTACATCAGCGCCACGATGGTCAAGGGGACGCTGCTGAGTCCGGTGGCACCGAGAACGCGATAACTGCCCACGGCTTCCGACCAGTGGGCGCCCAACGAGACGCCAGCTACTGCGCTGGCACAGGCCAGCATTCCTGCCACGCCCAGCACCACTGCACGCCCCGTGACCGACAACGACGGCGAGAGGCGATCCAGCACCACAGCGCGTACCGAGGGCAGCCGCAACAGGGTCCACCCCACACACACGGCGGCAAGCACTGCCGCGTTAAGTGCCGTTCGCCCCGGTGCCAGATTCGACTGGGGTCCATCCGCCCGACTCGCCACAACGGCCGCACCGAGTCCGTAGACCGCGACCATGATGGCCGCCTGGCCCACACCGGCGCGCGGGGTCGGCCATGACACGGCTCGCACAAGCCACCTACTGGCAAGGACCAGAGTGATTGCGGGCACCGCAACGAGTCCGATGGGCAGGACACTGATCGTTGCCGCCCCCACACTCACTGGCGACAAATGTGCAGCAGTCCACAGCGTGGCGGCGCCGCGCAGCGCGTCCGAGAACGAGGAGTCGCCTGAGGACAACACCCAAGCGATCACGACAACAACGACAACACCCAGAAGCGACACCACGAGTGCCCACAACGCAGCAACCGGTGCTATCAGACCCAGCGGAATAGAAGTCGCTGGTGCTTCACGATCAACGACGACGGGAGTCATCGTTTCGCGCGCCTGCCCCACCGCCACATCGGCAGTGTCACAGCGCGCGGGCAACAGGCGTGGCAACGCCACGCTGTCCGGGCCGCTGTCGTTGCTCTACGAGGAGAGCGACTCGATGACCGAACGCATCAATCGTGCTGTCTCCGACGGCGTCTTGCCCACCTTCACACCGACCGCTTCCAAGGCTTCCTTTTTGGCCTGCGCCGTCCCCGATGAACCCGAGACAATCGCGCCGGCATGACCCATGGTCTTGCCCTCAGGAGCAGTGAAGCCAGCGACATATCCCACGACGGGCTTCGTGACATGGTCACGGATAAAGGCAGCCGCTCGCTCTTCAGCATCCCCACCGATTTCGCCAATCATGACAATGGCATCGGTGTTCGGATCCGCCTCGAATGCCGCAAGGGCATCGATGTGCGTCGTGCCGATGATCGGATCGCCACCAATACCCACGCACGATGAGAAACCGATATCGCGCAGTTCATACATCATCTGGTAGGTCAATGTTCCTGACTTACTCACCAACCCGATGCGACCACTCTTGGTGATGTCGCCAGGAATGATGCCGGCGTTGGATTGACCAGGGCTGATCAGACCCGGACAGTTCGGCCCGATGATCCGCGTGGTGCCGGAATTCTGTGCGTATTGAAAGAACGCGGCTGTGTCGTGGACCGGCACACCTTCGGTGATCACGACCACCAGAGGCACTCCGGCGTCAACTGCTTCGATCACGGCACCCTTAGTGAAGCGAGGCGGCACAAAGACCACCGACACATTTGCTCCTGTGGCCGCGACGGCCTCGTGCACAGAGTTGAACACTGGGATGCCATCGACATTCTGACCGCCCTTGCCGGGTGTCACGCCTGCCACGATGGAGGTGCCGCTGGCCAACATGCGTCGGGTGTGCTTGGTGCCCTCGGAGCCGGTGATGCCTTGAACCAGAACCTTGCTGTCGGCATCAAGGAAAATCGCCATTGTCGGTCTCCTTACTTCGCCGCTGCAGCGAGTTCAGCCGCGCGACGCGCAGCACCGTCCATGGTGTCCTCCAACGAGACCCCACTCAACGCAGCGGTCTGCAGGATCGACCGACCCAACTCCGCGTTGTTTCCATCGAGTCGCACGACCAAAGGCTTGTCGATGGTCTTGCCGTGCTGGGCAATGAGCTCAATGGCCTGCACAATTCCGTTGGCCACCTCATCGCAGGCGGTGATTCCACCAAAGACATTCACAAACACCGACCGCACACTGGGATCACTCAGAATGATTTCGAGTCCATCTGCCATGACTTGTGCCGATGCACCGCCGCCGATGTCGAGGAAGTTTGCTGGCTTGACTCCACCGAACTCCTCCCCCGCATAGGCCACAACATCAAGGGTGGACATGACCAGTCCGGCGCCGTTTCCGATGATGCCAACTTCGCCGTCAAGCTTCACATAGTTGAGATCTTTGGCGCGGGCTGCCGCCTCCAACGGATCTGCGTCCGCGGCGTCTTCCAGCGCGGCGTGCTCAGGGTGCCGGAAATCTGCATTGCCATCGAGCGAAACCTTGCCATCCAGGGCCAACACCTGACCCTGAGGGTCGCGCACTAGTGGGTTGACTTCAACCAAGGTGGCGTCTTCTGCCATAAAGACGGTCCAGAGTTTCTGCAACACTTCAATGACCTGATCGCGCACCTCGCCGGGAAAGCCCGCAGCATCAGCAATCTCGGCAGCCTTACTGGGCGTGACACCCTCAAGAGCGTCAACCAGTATGCGAGCCAAAGCCTCGGGACGCTCTACCGCTAGCTGCTCGATGTCCATGCCACCCTCAACCGAAGCCATGGCCAGATAGGTGCGGTTAGCACGATCAACGAGGAACGATGCGTAGTACTCCTGCTCAATGTCGCTAGCACCGGTGATCAGCACCTTGCCAACGATGTGCCCCTTGATATCCAGCCCCAAGATGTCGGCTGCCCGCGCCTGAGCTTCCTCCGGTGACTTCGCCAACTTGACGCCACCGGCCTTGCCGCGGCCGCCGGTCTTGACCTGGGCTTTGACCACCACCATGCCACCGATGCGCTCTGCAGCAGCTCTCGCTGCCTCCGGATCAGTGACAACCTCGCCGGACTGGGTAGGAACACCATGCTTAGCGAATATTTCTTTGGCTTGGTACTCGTAGAGATCCACGCATCGTCCTCAACATCGGGGGCGGGTGCCCCACCCACTGTCGGCACCCCACAACGGCCGGAGATTTCGGCCAACCCTAGGAGGCTCGAAGCAACCACTCACAGCCGGGTGAGTCGGGCATAGCGCAGCAGCAACCGCTTCTCGCCGAGCGCACCGAAGTCGACGGTGGCCTGCGCCTTGTCGCCCTCACCGCTGACACCAGTCACCGTTCCCAAGCCGAAGGTGTCATGGCTCACACGATCACCGGCGCGCACGGCATGCGCGGAGCTGCTCGCCGACTCCGGCGATGAGGACGCAGAAAACCGCTCTCCTGGTCGAAAAGGCGCCGCCGGTGCCGACGAAGTGACCCGCGACCGCCCCGTCTCAGCTCCCCCGTGACCGTCGTCGCGCCACTGCACAAGGTGCTCGGGAATCTCCTCGAGGAAGCGAGACGGTGGGTTGGCGGCCGGAGTCCCCCAGGTGGAACGCGTCAAGGCGCGGGTCAAGTACAGCCGCTGCTCCGCTCGAGTCAGACCCACATAGGCCAGTCGCCGTTCTTCTTGCATGTCGGCCGGATCGTCCATGGAGCGACTGTGCGGAAAGACGCCCTCCTCTAGTGCGGTGAGGAAGACAACGGGGAACTCCAGGCCCTTCGCCGTATGCAGGGTCATCAGCGTGACCACGCCCCCGGCTGGATCATCTGCGGGAATCTCGTCCGCATCAGCAACCAACGACACCTGCTCCAACCAGGTGGCTAACACCGGCACCTCATCCTCAGCGGCCGCGGCTTCCTCAAATTCCCTCGCGACGGCTTCCAATTCGGCCAGGTTCTCGATGCGCGATTCGTCCTGCGGGTCACCGGAGGTGCGCAGCATCTCCAGATAACCCGTCTGATCAAGTACGGCTTCGATAACCTCGCTGGGTCGTGCGTCTGATTCGACCAAACTGCGCAGTGCCACCAACAGTGCACCGACCTGCGCCACGGCACTGTGGGCACGACCCGGCAGGGTCGCTGAGCCATCAGCACAAGCTGCCACCGCGCTCCACAGGCCCGACCCCCGCTGCCGAGCTTCTCCTTCAAGAGCAGCGACCGCGCCGTCGCCGATGCCGCGCTTGGGAACATTGATGATGCGACGCAACGACACCTCGTCGCGCGGATTGGCCAGCACCCGCAGGTAGGCCAAAACATCGCGGACCTCACGACGCTCGTAGAAACGCACCCCGCCGACGACTCGATACGGCAACCCTCGGCGAATGAAGACCTCTTCGAAAACTCGCGATGCGGCGTTCGTGCGATAAAAGACCGCCACCTGACTGGGCCGGACACCCTCGGCTCGAAGTGCCTCCACCTGATCGGCGACGAACCGGGCTTCGTCATGCTCGCTGTCCGCGGCATAGCCCACGATCGGCTCACCGGCACCCACATCGGTCCAGAGCACTTTGGCCGGGCGGTCGGGGTTGCGAGCGATCACCGCATTAGCTGCACTGAGGATGATCTGCGTCGATCGGTAGTTCTGCTCTAAAACAATGGTGCGCGCATTCGGATAGTCCTGCTCAAATTGCAAGATGTTGCGAATCGTGGCGCCTCGAAAGGCATAGATGCTTTGGTCGCTGTCACCGACCACACACAGCTCGGCTGGGGCAATCCCGTCGGCTTGACCGCCGACGAGTTCGCGGACGAGGACATACTGCGCGTGATTGGTGTCTTGGTATTCGTCCACCAAGACATGCCGAAACTTGGCGCGATACTTCGCTCGTACATCAGGGTGGCTCTGCAGCAGCGTGACTGTTTGGCTGATCAAGTCGTCGAAATCCATGGCATTGGCGGCAGCGAGGCGGCGTTGGTAATGGCCATAGGCCTCGGCGACCAACTGCTCTTGGCGCCCTGAGGCAGCAGCTGCGGCGGCCAGCGGGTCAATCAACTCATTCTTCAGGTCGCTGACCGCTCGATTGAAGGTTCGCGGTGGAAACTTCTTTGGGTCTAGATCCATGTCTCTACACACCATGGCCATCAGACGCTGCGAATCCTGGGTGTCGTAGATCGAAAAGCTTGTGCCGAACCCGAGGCGTGTGGCCTCGGCCCGCAGGATGCGCACGCACGCTGAGTGAAAGGTGCTCACCCA
>DPWC01000206.1 GCA_003529305.1 Actinomycetota bacterium | reverse complement strand
GGGCAACGGTTTTGTGGCCTTCGGACTGCGCTCCTCGCTCATCCCCCTCTTCGTGGTCGAGGCACTGCGCTCCACGACAGCCTTAACCGGCATCGGTCTGTTTACGGCGGCGGGGATCCAAGCGATTCTGCTGGTGCCCGCGGGGCGCATCAGTGATCAACGGGGCCGCCGCCCGGCACTGATCGTGGGCACCAGCTCGGTACTGCTCGGCATGCTGATCATGGCCTTTACTCACCACCCCCCCGTATTCCTGCTGGCCATGGCCGTACTGGGAATCGGTTCGGCGTTTATGGGCTCGGCTCCGGCCGCCGTGGTCGGCGATGTCGAACCTGCCCGTGGTGGCACCGTGGTCGCCGCCTTCCAAATGGCCTCCGACCTTGGTGCCATTACTGGCCCCCTGATCGCCGGGCTCTTGGTCTCGGGCGCCGGGTACCCCTGGGCCTTCGGCACCGGAGCGCTCGTCGCGCTGGTGGGCTTGCTGCTGGCCGCCACCATGCCCGAGACCAACGCCTCAGCCCGCTCGGCTTCAGCGAGCAGCCCTGCGTCAACGGGTCCACAATGAGATCCCATGTTCTCCTTCGCCCCGCGACGCCTGATCTCGGTTGCTGAAGCCCTTCCGGGCCACACCGAGAGGCAGTTCGCCGTCCCCTCACGACATGCCGTGCTGGGAACTCCCCTTGAGCCACCTTTCCCCGCGGACTTAGAAGTCATCTATGTCGGCATGGGCTGTTTCTGGGGTGCTGAGCGCAAGTTCTGGCAAACGCCAGGGGTGTATTCGACCGCCGTCGGCTACCAAGGTGGTTACAGCCCGCACCCCACCTACGACGAAGTCTGCAGTGGTCGAACCGGTCACACCGAAATCGTCCAAGTTGTCTTCGACCCGGATCAGGTGTCGTTATCTACGATCATGAAGATCTTCTGGGAGAACCACGACCCCACACAAGGCTTCCGCCAGGGCAACGACACAGGAACGCAGTACCGCTCAGCGGTTTACACCACCAATGCGGTGCAAGACGAGATCGTCATGTCCGGGATGCACACCTATCAGCAGGAACTCACGGCCCACAAGTTCGGTCCCATCACCACCGAGATTCGACCGCTGGCCGAAGCAGGCCCCTTCTACTTCGCCGAGGCGTACCACCAGCAATACCTTCACAAGGTGCCCAATGGCTACTGCGGCATCGGCGGCACGGGAGTTTCCTGCCCTGCAGGGCTGGTGCGCTGACACACTGGGCCCATGCCTCGCACCTCGTACGCCGGAAACCACGAAGACATCGTTCTAACGAGGGCCTTTGTCGGCATCACCGACGGGTTCTTCATCGACATCGGTGCGGCTCATCCCACGGACGGCTCCGTCACGAAGTTGCTCTATGACGCTGGCTGGAGCGGGCTGAATGTTGAGCCACTTCCAGCGTTTGTCAATCTGCTTCTGCGCGACCGACCCCGAGACATCACCGTGGCGTGTGCCGTCAGTGATCGCGACGGTGGCCAGATTGAACTGGCCTACGGGGCCAGTGCCTACGGGGCATCGGCCGACATTGATGCGGTGCGATTGCGCACTTCAGCCGAGCGAGACTTGACCCACATCACGACGCCGCTGCGCAGCGTGGACTCGCTCTGGAGAGCCGAGGCAGAAGGTCGCCATGTCCACCTGCTCAAGATCGATGTCGAAGGCATGGAACTGCCCGCGTTGCAGGGCACAGATCTCGCAGCAATGAACCCCGAAGTCGTCATGGTGGAGGCGACAGAGCCGTACTCCACCACGCCATCTCATGCGGCGTGGGAACCGCTGGTGCTCTCCGCCGGGTATCAGTGCGCGCTTTTTGATGGTGTTAATCGGTTCTACGCCCGCCCCGAGAACGCCGCGCTCTTCGCGAGATTGAGTGTTCCGGCCAATGTGCTCGATGACTTCATTCCCGCGGCCTACCAGCGCGCACTGGAGGAATTGGCAGAACTCAGAGATCTCACCGCTCAGGGCGGGCAGCGGGCCGGTCACAAAGAGAGCGCAGTTGGGACAGCCGCAGGACCAAGCAAGAACTCAGGCCGATCTCGCTGGCTGAGGCGAGGTGCCAGGCGATGAGCGCGCCAGCCGCCTACGCGTTAGCGCCCGGTATCTGGCGGATACCGGTGGCACCCTCTGACGGCATCAACGCCTTCGTCCTTCGCGGAGACGACGGTCAGGTCACTCTCATCGATGCCGGTCTGCCCTTCGGCTGGAAAAGATTGGTCGCCGGTTTGACGGCAGCGGGGGTCGATGTCCGCGATGTGACGAAGGTTCTGGTAACCCACGCGCACAACGATCATGTCGGCAATGTCGCACGCGTGGTGCGCGAATCACAGGCGCCGGTGTCAGCCCACCGCGATGACGCGTCCTATTTGACTGCGGGGCGTGTTCCCTCCATTGAACAAGGCGGAATCCTGCGCCCGTTGTTGTCTCGTTGGGCCAGGTACGAACCCATTGGCGTGGACTCCACTTTCGGCGACGGCGAATTGCTGGATATTGCCGGCGGACTTCGCGTGTTGCACACGCCCGGGCATACCCCTGGGCACACCAGCTACTTTCATGAACCCACCGGAGTGCTCATCACCGGCGATGTCATTCATTTCTATCGCGGCACCATTCGCATCGGGATGAAGATGTACTGCCATGACATCTCGCTGAACGAGCGATCGGCCCAACGGCTCGCCGAACCGAAGGCCGAGGTTGTCGCCTTCACTCACGGCGCACACCTATCGGACGCCGCCCGACCGCGGTTGCACTCGTTCCTTGCCGAACGACTGCGGCGTAACGGCTAGGGAAGCGACTAAGGACAGCACCTCAAGTGATGGATCGAAGGTGCTCCATCACCGCATCAAGTTCGGCCGCTGCTAGGTCATCACCATCAGCGCGGGCACACTGCCCGGCCTCTCGCGCAATGACGAGCCACTGGTCAGCACAAGCAGCATCGGCGAGCCGAGGAACCGGCCGACCTTGCACCGCTATGCGCACACAGGCCTGATGCACGATCTCCGCGATGGAGCCACCAGAGCTGATGGAGCGAGCAAGGCGCTCGGGGCTGAAGGTGCGCAGACGATCAGCGAGTGCCTGGATGCGACGCTCCCGGATCACCCACGGATCGTCATTGCCGATCACCGACGGTTCAAGATGGCCAAGAGTCGCAGAATCTCGAGGTACAGCCAGATCAGCGTGACCATCAGGGCAAAGCCCATTCGCCACGACTCGCGTTCCGGCAGGCCCGCGGCGATTGATTGCGTGATGGCTTCAAAATCCAATGCCAGTGACAGCGATGCGAGGGCGACTCCGGCCATACACAGCAAGATGCCCAGTCCGCCGACGCCATAGAAACCCCAGCCCCCACCAACACCGAAAAGTTGGGCTACGAGCGAGATCAGCGCGATCACCAGATACGAGATCATCGCCACCATCATGATTTTCATGAATCGGCCGGTGACCTTGATGATTCTGGTGCGATACAGCACCAGCATCACGGCAAAGGCCACCAAAGTGCCCAAAACCGCCTGCTGGACGATGGGCGTGCCGTCATATTCGCCGGAGGCCGCGTAGGTGTCGTTGTAGAGCTTGCTAATACCGCCGATGAACAAACCTTGCGCCAATGCATAGGCCATGACCAGCGGTGGACTGACTTCTCGTTTGAGTGCATTGACGAAGCCCAAGATCAAACCGACGATGGCGCCAGCGGCCACGATCCACCCCAGCGGCGTCCCAATGGCCTGCCAGCCGATCACCGCAGTGATGAGGAGCAACACGAACAGGATGCCGGTCTTGACGATGACATCGCCGATAGTCAACGCACCGGGCGCCGGTGGCGCATCGAACATCTGCTGCAGACTCTCGGGTGTCGGTGAGCCGGTGCCGCCACTGGTAGGCGCACCGCCTACAGCCGCTCCCGTGGGCTCATGGAAACCCACAGCCTGACTCTGGCGACGAAGGATCGGGTTCCTGGTCTGCACAACAGCCTCCCGGCAGTGCGGTGATTTCGAGGACAAGCGACGCTGGGTTGCCTATCTCGACGCGCAAGGCACGCGTTGATTGATGCTAACCGGACAGCGACAAAGTCGCGAGTACCCGAGGCGGGAGTCGAACCCGCAACGCCTTTCGGCCGCGGATTTTAAGTCCGCTGCGTCTGCCAATTCCGCCACTCGGGCCGGGGCACCAAGGAATCCTGCAACACCCCCGGTGCTCCTACAGGTAAGTCTGACGCGGGTAGATCGCGTGGGCACCAGCGACCCGGTCAATGAACACAAATCCGTCGAGATGGTCCACTTCATGCTGGATCGCCCGGGCTTCAAAGGCATCGGTCTCGATCAGGATTTCCGCTCCCGTGACCGGCAATTGGGCCCGCAGCGTCAACCGGGTGGCGCGCTTCACATCACCGGTGAAATCGGGAACAGACATGCATCCCTCGCGACCCTTCTCATTGCGGGTAGCGGCTTCAATCACCGGATTGACCACAACGAATTCACCGTGAGTGATGCGGGCCTTGGGATGTGTGGTCACATCCAGACTAAAGACTCGCCAACTGACCCCGACCTGGTTGGCAGCTAAGCCCACACACCCCGGAGAAACGCGTTGGGTGGCCAACAAATCAGCAGCCAGTTGCACCACAGCAGGGTCCGCAGGGTCCACCGGTGTGCACGGCGCTGACAGCACTGGCTCTGGAGCGCGCAGCACCGGGAGTACCCGCCCATCGGGCAGGGGTGGCATCACGATCACAGCAGGTCGGTATCCGCTGCTCGCCAGCGCGCTTCCACACCCAGTTCAGCCGCCTTGGCTTCAACGGCGGCAGCCAGTGCTTCGCCATCGACACTGGCGGGTACCTGCGCTTCGGCGACCAGCAAGTACAGCCCGCCAGCTAGCCGGGTGGTCAGATCCGTGATGTTGGCGCCGTGATCAGCCAACACTCGGGTCATCGCGGCGACGATGCCCACCTGATCGGCGCCATGAACACTGAGCACAAAGGACTCGCCTTGGCCACCGGCCGCGGAACTGTCGTCCAACTCCATCACCACAACATCAAGCTCATGAGCGTCAAAGCGTGGCCGCAAAGCGGCTTCAACATCTGACTTAGCTGTTTGCGTGCGTACCACCAGACTCATGACGAAATGACCCCGCAGGAGCGTCATTGAGGAGTCCTCAAGATTGCCGCCGGTAGCGGCCAGTGCCTCAGTGGCATCGGCGATGATTCCCGGGCGGTCATGCCCGATCACGATGACGGCCAGTAGTCCCATCGCGGTCTCCTTCTCGTGGGGTCTAGGACATCAATGTGTTGGTGGAGGCTTACGACAGCAGGGCTGATCGAAACTCTTCGACTGTTCGGCTCAACGCTAGTTGTGCACTTGGTGCATCAAAGACCTCTGGCCGGTGGTCATTGACGAACGCGTGCTGTGTTCCCGCGTAGTCGAACAGTTCCACGGTGCCACCGGCTTGGCCAATAGCCTCGGCAACTTCGCGGATCGGCTCGGCCGCTGACCCACCATCGCCTTCTGAGGTATGAATCGCCGCCACCTTTCCGGCATAGGCCGACCACTCCGGCTGGTAGTCCGCCCACGGCATCGCTGGGTAAAAGGCGCTGACGGCACGCACCTGCGGTGAGGTCGCGCCGAGGAGCAAGGCCAAACCTCCACCCATGCAAAAGCCGGTCACACCCAC
>DPWC01000077.1 GCA_003529305.1 Actinomycetota bacterium | reverse complement strand
CCGTTGTCGTTGAACCACGAGATCTGGCTCGCCAACATATGAATCGTCGCGAGTGCGGGCGTGTTGTAGGTCTGGTCAGCTCGGCTGTTCTCGATGGCGGTCATCAGATCTAAGAAGGCGGGGATGTGTCGTCCGCTGGCCTTGATTTCCTCAGCGCGTGCGATGGCGCGCGGACTCATCAGGGCAAACCACAGACCGCCGTCCGAGGCAAAGCATTTTTGTGGCGCGAAGTAGTACACATCGAACTGCGCTGGATCTACCAACAATCCACCGGCGGCTGAGGTGGCATCGAAAGCCATCAGTGCATCGTCATCTCCGCCCTGCACGCGAGTGGGTTCAATGGCCACTCCAGTAGAAGTCTCGTTGTGCGGTGAGCCGTAGAGGTCGATTCCGGCCTCCGCCGTGAACTGTGGTGCTGAACCTGGATCTGCGGTGATAACAGTGGGTGCCCCCAACCACGGAGCGTCCTTGGCGGCCTTGGCGAACTTTGAACCGAATTCGCCAAAGGTAAGAAATTGCGCGCGATCGCGGATCAGGCCGTAGGTGGCCACATCCCAAAAGGCGGTGGATCCTCCGTTGCTGAGCACGACTTCGTAGTCATCGGGCAAGGCAAACAGTTGACGCAGGCCTTCTCGAACGCGACCGACTTGCGCCTTCACCGTCTTTTGTCGATGCGAGGTCCCCAAGTAGGTCGTGGCAACCGTTTGTAGCGCAGCAACCTGCTCGGGCCGAACCTTGGACGGCCCTGCACCGAAACGACCATCCTTGGGCAGCAACTCAGCGGGAATTGAGATGTCGGCAGTGCTCATCGGTGCGCGATCCTTCGGTGGAAGTCGGTTAGAGGTGCGGCCAAAGTATCGGGCGTGCGCGTGCCGTCGGCGGGCGGCCCTGCGTGGGCACCTCGGTGGTAGAACGGTCTTGTGGAACCTGGCGACCTTGCGCGATTGCGCCGTCAGTACGCCGACATCCCGCTGTCTGAGAGCCAGCTGGCGGCCGATCCGTTCACCCAGTTCGCGCGGTGGTTTGACGATGTGCTGTCGGTGCCGGATGCGATTTTGGAACCCAATGCCATGGTCTTGGCTACCACCGATGGCGACGGACAGCCCAGTGCACGCACCGTGTTGTTGAAAGCCTTTGACGACAACGGCTTCGTGTTGTTCACCAACTTGCACTCCCGCAAAGCCCGCGAGGCGTTGGCAACGCGCAAGGCGAGTTTGGTCTTTCCCTGGCATCACATCGAACGCCAGGTTGTGGTGGTAGGTGCGGTTGAGCTGACTTCGCACAGTCAGAGTGCGGAGTACTTCGCGCAGCGTCCGCGGCCGTCTCGGCTGGCCGCGTGGGCATCACGGCAATCCGAAGTTGTTGCCGATCGCCGTGAACTTGAGCAGCGGTTTCAGGAAGTTGAGCAGCGTTTTGCCGAGGGCGATGTTCCACTGCCTGACTTCTGGGGTGGCTTGCGCATCGTGCCTGACACCGTGGAGTTCTGGCATGGTCGTTCTGATCGCTTGCATGACCGATTGCGGTATCGCCGCGCCACCGGGGGATGGGTTATCGAACGGCTCAATCCGTGAACCGTGAGCGGACCTTGTGGGGCAAGGTGCGCGACACCGTGCTGGCCGACATCACGCCGCTTCGTGTATCTCTGGACTACCGCCGCCTTTTCTTTAGTCAACTCATCTCGCAGATTGGAACGCAGATCACCACCACGGTGATCATCTTGCAGATCTTTGAGATCAGCGGATCCAATTTGGCGACGGGTCTGATTGGTGCCGTCAGCTTGCTCCCGCAAATAGTCGGGGGTCTCTATGGCGGATCCATCGCCGATGCCCATGACCGTCGAGCAGTGGCCTACTGGACCACCGCTGGCCTTGCTGGCTGCTCGTTGCTTTTTGCCGGGATAGCTTTGGCCGACCTTCGGGTGCTGTGGCCGCTCTACCTACTGATCGTGGGGCAGACCTATCTGTCGGCCATCGCCCAGCCCACTCGGATGGCAATCATTCCGCGACTTATTGATGGCGAGCTGCTTCCCGCTGCGAATGCGCTCGCGCAGATTTCTTGGAACATCGGCTTCACTGTGGGTCCGGTGGTCGGTGTGGTACTCGCCAAGGCCTACGGCTTTCAGACGGCCTATTTGGTGGATGCACTGTCGTTCGCCGCTGCCTGGTACGCCTACCTGCGATTGCCCCCCGTTCCCCCGGAAGGCGGGCAGACCCGCGCTGCTGGGTTCGCCTCGGTGATTGAGGGATTGCGTTTTCTTCGCGGCCGGACCAACCTCTCGATGACTTTCTACATCGACATCGTGGCGATGGCTTTTGGTATGCAACGAGTTCTTTTCGCTGCCGCGCCCGTCGCGTTGTATGGGTTGACCACTGTGGGTGTCGGGCCAGCGCAACTTCCACTGAGCGGCCTGCTGTTCGCTGCTCCCGCTGTAGGCGCAGTCTTGGGCGCGGTGGTTTCGGGATGGTTCACGCGAGTTCATCGACAGGGTTTAGCGGTGGCGGTCTCCATCGTGCTGTGGGGTCTGGCGGTGGCGATGTTCGGCCTGACGAGGCAGTGGTGGCTCGGCGTGCTTTTTCTGGCGGCGGCGGGTGCTGCCGACATGGTGTCGGCGGTCTTTCGCAACACCATCCTTCAGGCGGCAACGCCCGATGCATTGCGCGGCCGATTACAGGGAGTGTTGATTGCTGTGGTGGCGGGCGGCCCGTACATCGGCGACTTTCGCGCCGGAGCCACGGCAACCTGGCTAGGTCTACGCCCAGCGATAGTCAGTGGAGGGCTGCTGTGCATCGTCGGGGTGGTGGCGCTGATGGCGTGGCGTCCAGGATTCCTGCGCTATGACGCACGACGCCCAGTTGCCTAACCGTGCCTGATTTTGCGGCTCCGAGCCGGTAGATTTCGCACCCCAGCGACCTTCCTCCGCTGCCTCGACGGGAGTCCCGTGATCACGACAACTCTGGGGCGCTTTCGCGCGCCACTGGCGATCAGTGTCGTCGTGGCGATTCTGGCCAGCGTGATCACAGTGTTCACTGCCGGTTCGGCATCTGCGGCGGGGGCACCGCTGTCGGTGAGTCAGTCCGCTCCGGCAACGGCCCTGCTGGGTGAAGCCATCCCGGTGTCCCTGACTTTGTCGAACCCGCCAACGCTCGGCGCAGTTGATCAATATAACGCGTCGTTTCGCTATGTCCTGCCGGCGGGTGTCACCTTCAAGGCTGGATCTAGCGCACCCGCATCAGCAGGTGCGCCGCGGATCATCAATGGTCCAGGAGTTGGCGAGACCACACTGCTGTGGAGCAACCTCGCCGATTTACCCGTAGGTACTTCCTACCGATTGTCGTTCTCGATCGTTCCTGATGGCGTGATTTTGCCCGTGGGCAGCCTGATTGATCTTGCTGGCGAAGGTTTTGCCAGCACTGATCCGCGACGGGTGCCCAAGTTTGATGCCTCAGGTGTGCCGATCGCCGATCCGGTGGTGGCGCAAGTGCAGGCCTCCGTCAACGCAGTGCAGCTGTCGGCGATTGCGGTAAGCAAGTCCGAACCCAGTGTCGAAAGCGAACTTCTTCGTGGGGTGCACGATCACCCGACGGTCTACACGATTGAGGTACGCAACAACGATTCAGCGGCTACCAATGCGGTGACCGTGACGGACTACATCCCCGCCGGCATGGAATTCTTGGGCTGCGGGGGAGTGGACAACAGCACCTCGCGGGAATACCCCGGTGCTGCTTCCCTGACCGCGACGCCGGTGATCCCCGCAGCGAACTGCCCGACTCCCACCCGCGTTGAAACGGTGACGAACCCGCCCGCGGAAGGCACGACCACCTATCCAGCGGGCGTCTACACCAAGGTGACTTGGTCAATCGGCAACCTCGCGGCCGGCGCTACCCGCCGGATCTCCTATGCCGCCGGTATCCCCCTTCGCGCCAACACCACCACCTTCAGCGGAGGAACGCCATCGGCGACAAGTCGATTGCAGACAGCCAACCTGAACAACAACACGGGCACCTCAACTCGCGAAGGCGCTTCGGAATCGACTCTTACTAATACCGCGCGCGTCGCTGGTACCTACACGGGTGCTGTGGCAACTGGCGCTTCCACCACCGTCAGTGCCAGCGCGACGGAAAGCGTCACCATTGAGGACGCCGCGGTGGTGAAGTCGGCGTCACCGACAGTATTCACTCAGGGCGGCATCGCCACATTCACCTTCACGGTACGAACGAGTGAATACACCTCCGCCACTGATGCAGTCCTGACCGAACTGCTACCGGCAGGTCTATGCCCACTGTCGGCCACCACGGATTACTCCGGAGGTTCGATCTCGGGTTGCGGTGCGGTCGCTGGAACCAATCCCACGGGAGCGTCATTTGATGCCGTCGAGCAGTTGCCTGATGGCTCATTTCGCATCCGCTTCACTGGGCTGACGATCAGTGCCAACGGAACCGCCACGGTGAAGTACCAGGCACGGATGCTCTCGCAGTACCCCGCGACGGGGCAGCCAACAGCCGCGGGTGATCGATTCACTGACACAGTCACTTTGGCCGCCACCACACAACCCATCTCCGGAACAGGTGAGAGTGGATCGCAGGTAGTCGGAGACACCTCGTCGGCGACCTTGGTGTCTGCAGGGTTGCCGGTGACCAAGACAGTGATGCCGCAGCGCGACCCCTACACCTGCGATCTCGGCCCCTATGTCAAACCAACATCGTCAGGGCGCCCAGCCGCAGACTTCACCTTCCGTAAGGGCGAGCGCATCTGTTTCGAGCTCACCGTCCCCTTCCCAGCGGATATTGATTCACGCAATGTCGTTGTCACTGACTTCCTGCCCGATGGAACCGCCTATGAAGCCGGTTCAGCAGTAGTGGTTCCCGTCAGCGGGACGCCGACCTTCCCCATCACCTTCAACGAATCAGCCGCGGCGGCCGGTACCGCGGATCCGCAGTGGATTCTGGGCGCTGACAACGGAGGTGATCTGTTCGTCCCCAAAGGCGCTGTCTTCAAAGTTCGCCTCAGCGTGCTGGTGCAGCGAACAGCTGACTCAACGGCAGTAGACATCGCCGACAACTTGTTGAAAGTTCGTGACGAGGCAACCGATGGCACGATCACCACACGGCGTGACGATGTGGGCTTCTCCATTTCTCCGGCTCCCCCGGTCGACATCGTCAAGGGTGTTGAGCGCGTGGTCAGCGATGGCACAACCGACCTGATCAATCCCGTACCTGGATCGCCGACGAATACCGACGGCACAGTGGTGCAAGAGGGCGACACCGTTCGCTTCCGCATTGATGTCAGCAATACGGGGACGGCTGCCACCGGTGACGACTACAGCGTTCAACAATTTGATGTCTGGGATGTCCTACCGCCGGGCATCACCTGTGCGCTGGTCACCGGGATCTCTGCTGTCAGTACAGCATCAGGCGCCCCTGTGGGCGTGTGCACCGATCCGGGAGATCCGAATCAACCGAGCTTTGCGCAGCAGGCCACCCTCAGCGCGATTCGCTGGCAAGCCCGAGCCGGTACAGCTGACGCGATTGCGCCAGGGAGTCGACGCACGCTGACCTACGACATCAAGGTGCCCTCACCCACGCGCGCTGGCGCAGTGTTGACCGACACGGCAGCAGTTCGCTCCTTCGCCGCCGAGGGTGAGCAGGGGGATGTGCAGGAGTATTTCCCCTCAGACAACATTGATACAACGGTCGGTCTTGCCCAACAAAATGCCGCGGCTGCTTCGGACACCTCCAATGTTCGGCTCTCTGATGTGAGCCTGACCAAGGCGTTGGTCAGCACGGGAATCACGGCTCCGGGCAACAGCGCGACGCAGGCAGTCAATGGTGAGACTGCCACTTATCGGGTGTCGGTGATCGTGCCGCCGGGCACCAGTGTCTTCAACGGTGCGCTGACCGACCCCTTGCCCACCGGCGTGCAATTTGTCAGCGCTACTGCTGGCTTCTCGGCGACGGGAACCTCGCCGGCCACGGGATCACTGCCAGCGGGCGTTACTTTCAATGCGGCCAACGGTTCGCTCACCCTTCCGACGACCTATACCAACCCTGGGCCGGCCGCTCATCGATTCGACATCACTATCTCGGCGCGGGTGACCCCAACAGCCACTAGCGGAACGAAGACCAACACCGCCACCTTCGCGAGCCGAGAGAGTGCCGGCGGTACCGCGTTGCCGAACAAGACAGCCACCGCGAATCTGGTAGTCGTGGTGCCGTTACCAACACTGACGAAGACCGACGGTGCGGGCGGCAATGTTGTCGAATCACAAACCGTCACCTACACCTTGCGTGCATCAAATGCCGCCAATCGCCCTGACCTTCATGACACTGAAGTCACGGACTGCATCCCCAAGGGCTTGACCTTCGCGGCCTTCGGGGCCATCACCCAAGGCGCCGCTCCCACCCCTGTTGCCGGCAACGGCACCAACGGCTGCCCGGTGGGCACCACTCGAGTGCTGTGGAAAGTGGGCACGCTGGCCGGCGGCATC
>DPWC01000180.1 GCA_003529305.1 Actinomycetota bacterium | reverse complement strand
TCTACACCTCCGGCACCACCGGAGCACCAAAAGGCTGCGAACTCACGCACGAGAACTTTCTCGCGAATGCACGCAACTGCATCGCAGCGCTGCCCGATGTGGTGGGCGTCCCCGGAGCATCGACACTGCTGTTCCTGCCGCTGGCGCATGTGTTTGCGCGCTTGATTGAGGTGCTCTGTGTCGCTGCCCGAGTGCGGCTTGCCCACACCGCCACCACAACAGATCTCGCGGGCAAGCTCGCGTCGTTCCGGCCGACTTTTCTGCTGGCCGTTCCTCGGGTTTTCGAGAAGCTCTACACCGCAGCGGAGTCCAAGGCCTCCGCCTCTGGAAGGGGTGCGATCTTCGCCCGCGCCAGCGAGGTAGCCATCGCCTACAGCCAGGGACTCGACGCCGGGCGCGTACCCGCCGGTATTCGTGCGCAGCACGCCGTGTTCGAGCCCTTGGTCTATCGGAAGATCCGCGAATCCCTCGGCGGACAGATCGCGTGGGCAGTCTCTGGCGGCGCACCACTGGGGGAACGCCTGGGCCACTTCTTCCGCGGCATTGGTATCACGGTTCTGGAGGGCTACGGACTGACCGAGACCACTGCGGCAAGCACGGTGAACACGCCGACCCAACTTCGCATTGGGACCGTTGGCCCCCCCGTGCCGGGATGCACAGTGCGCATTGCCGCCGATGGTGAGGTCCTGCTCAAAGGCCCGCAGGTGTTTCGCAGTTACCGCACCGAAGACGGCACGGAAACTGCACGCGACGATGCCGGCTGGTACGCCACAGGGGACCTGGGGACTCTCGACGATGGTTTTCTGCGCATCACTGGGCGCAAGAAAGAAATTCTGGTCACCGCAGGTGGCAAGAATGTTGCGCCAGCGCCACTGGAAATTGCGCTGACCGCCCATCCACTCGTGGCACAGGCAATCCTCATTGGCGATGCCCGCCCGTTCATCGCCGCGCTGATCTTTCTGGACATCGAGGAGTTGGCGGCCTGGCGCGCCCGGCGCGGTGAGCCTTTCGCGGATTCACCCGAACGGGCGATCACCGCGGCCGCTGACGATCCCGCCATTCGCCTCGAAATCCAAGGTGTGGTTGATCGGATCAATGCCGGCATCTCCACGGCGGAGGCCATCCGGCGGTTTGCCATCGTCCCCGCCGTCCTGAGCGAGGAGTCCGGGCATCTGACGCCCAAGCAGAGCGTCAAGCGCCACCGCGTTGCCGCAGACTTCGCTGACCAGATTGACGCCCTCTACCGCTGAGGCCTTGCGCGGGTACGATAAAGGCCCAACCGCGCCCCAGAGGTCCCACGCGCACCATCACGACCACTGAGGCAGCCCTGACAGCCGCGAGGACCCCATGCCGCGTCGCACTCTGCTCTTGCTTGTTGCCGGCGTCGCCGCCCTGCTCGGCGTCCTGCTCATCGTTGTCTATGTCCAAGGCATCGACGCCAGAGCCCGAAAGGGTCAAGAGATCGTCGAAGTCCTCTACACCCGCCAACCGATCACCTTGGGCACCTCGGGGGCTGCAGCGCAGTCGGCGGGCTCCTTTGAGTTGCGCAAGGTGCCGCGCGAGGCTCTGGCGCAAGGGGCGATCAGCACAGTTGATCCGATCGCTGGCCTTGTCGCCTTGTCATCAATTGCTCCCGGTCAACCGGTGTCCACGAGTCAGTGGGGACAAGCCAGTAACGCCGTCGGTTTGTCGATCCCCGGTAGTGATGTCGCGATCTCCATCCAACTGACCGACACCCAGCGGGTGGCTGGCTTCGTCAGCCCAGGGAGCGATGTCGCCATTTACATCACTCGCGGCGGCCTCACCAACATCTTGCTGCCGCGTGTGAAGGTTCTTGCGGTCGGGTCAACCACAGCCAGTGGCAACTCCGGAAACAGAGAAACCATCCCCTCCACCGTCTTTACTTTGGCCGTCTCGCAACGCGATGCCGCTAAGGTGCTCTTGGGCCAATCACAGGGCACGCTGAGCTTTGCGGCATTGAGCAAAGATTCCCAAACCTCTGAGCGGGGCCGAGCCTCGACGGCGGACCTCAGCTAGATGGCCGCCATCGTTGATCTGGATTCGGCCGTAGCGGAATCACTCCGCTCGGTTGTCGGCGATGCGCTGATTCTGGACTCATTAGAGGCGGCGCGACGCCACATTGACACCAATCTTGGTGAAGACACGATCATTGTGGGCCCATCGATGGATCAGGACAGCGCATTGCTGCTGGCCCAAAGCATGCGAGTCCAGCGACCCAGCTTGGGCGTGATCTTGGTGCGCAAGCGTGTTGATACGGCCGTGCTGGCGGCGGCATTGCGGATGGGAGTTCGCGATGTCGTGGAAGAGCGCGACCTTCCCGCACTCGCTGCGGCCGTCAATCGGTCACGAGCTTTCGCCCGCGAGCTCCGCGAGCAGGCCCCCGAGTCCGCTGCCGATACGGCAGCTGCCCGCGGTCAACTGGTCACAGTGTTCTCTGCCAAGGGCGGCTGCGGCAAGACCACGCTGTCGACCAACCTGGCGGCGGCGATGGCTGCCGGGGGTCAGCACGAGGTGGTGCTGGTGGATCTTGACCTGGCATTCGGTGATGTTGCCGTGGCGCTCCAACTCTTCCCGAAACACACCATTGCTGATGCCGTGGCCGTCGGTGAGGCTCTCGACGAATCTGCCTTGCGCACTCTGCTGACTCCCCACTCGGCAGGACTGACCATCTTGAGTGCGCCCATGCAGCCCGGCGTAGAGAAGGCCATCGACTCAGCCCTTGTGTCCCGGATCCTGGCCCTGCTCAAGGAGATGTTCGACTATGTGGTCGTTGACACTCCCCCAGCATTCGATGATCAGGTGCTGGCGGCCTTCGATGCCAGCGACAGCATCGCCCTCGTGGCAACGCTCGACATCCCCGCGCTGAAGAACCTCAAGTTGACTCTCGAGACTCTGGACCTTCTTGACTATCCCCGCGATCGGTGGAATCTGGTACTCAACCGCGCCGACTCCAAAGTGGGACTGTCGATCTCTGAAGTCGAGAAAACCATGGGACATGCCATCGGCGTGCAAATTCCTTCATCGCGTGATGTACCAGCCACGGTCAACCGCGGCGTGCCCATCGTCTTGGACGATCCCAAACACCCAGTGAGTCGGGCCATTCACCAGGTCGCCGAATCTGTCGTGGATGGGTTCGCCGTCAACTCGACGGGCACGGAAGGTGAGGAGCCGGCCAAGCGCGGCCGTCGAGGTAGGAGGGCGCGCTGATGAGTCTTGCTGATCGCCTTGCCGAAGCCCGACGCGCGCGTGGAGATGTTGCTGAAGCTTCCTCGCGCGTTAGTGGCCGCCCGGCAGATGATCCATGGCGAGAATTGAAGTCGTCAGTGCACCAGTCGCTCATCGACAACCTGGGGC
This sequence comes from Actinomycetota bacterium, assembly GCA_003529305.1. Classification (GTDB taxonomy): domain Bacteria; phylum Actinomycetota; class Actinomycetes; order UBA12327; family UBA12327; genus UBA12327. The sequence goes on along the minus strand of DPWC01000180.1, from coordinate 817 downwards.
CCACCCTCTATGACGCCCGCATGGGAGCCACCGAACTTGAGCAACGAGTTCGCACGACCTTGCAAGAAGTGCTGGCGGCCACCAACACGCCACTGACTGCGAGCGATCGCGCTCGAATCACGCAGGAAATCGCTGACGACATCCTCGGGTACGGCCCCATCGAACCCCACCTTCGTGACCCGGAAGTCACCGAAGTCATGGTGAATGGACCGGATTCGGTGTACATCGAGAGATCCGGCCGCCTCCACAAGGTTCAAACGCACTTCAACGACGAAGCTCACCTGCGTCGCACGATCGACAAAATCGTCACCCGCATTGGCCGCCGCGTGGATGAAGCCAGTCCCATGGTGGACGCTCGACTTCCTGACGGCAGCCGAGTTAATGCCGTCATTCCACCGTTGGCCGTCGATGGTTCGCTGCTGACCATTCGCAAATTCAGCAGTGATCCTTTCCGTGTCTCTGATCTCATCGATTTCGGCACTTTGACGGAAGCCGCAGCGGAGTTCCTGTCCGCGTGCGTGCGTGGGCGCTTGAACATTCTGGTCTCGGGCGGAACTGGTGCAGGCAAGACGACCACATTGAATGTGCTGTCGTCTTTTATTCCTGATGACGAACGCATCGTCACGATTGAGGATGCCGCCGAGCTGCAACTCGATCAGGACCATGTACTCCGACTTGAATCGCGCCCGACCAATATTGAGGGTCGAGGCGAGGTCACCATCCGCGATTTGGTCCGCAACACTTTGCGCATGCGACCCGATCGCATCGTGGTCGGAGAGGTTCGTGATGCGGCAGCGCTCGACATGCTCCAGGCCAT
>DPWC01000089.1 GCA_003529305.1 Actinomycetota bacterium | reverse complement strand
GTTGACCGATGCCCGCAGGCTTGTCATCAAAGTCGGTTCCTCGTCCCTGACATCAGCCGATGGCGGGTTGGATACCTCGGCCGTCGAGGGTTTGGTCGCCGCGGTGATGCGACTGCGGACCGCCGGTACCCAGGTGGTTGTGGTTTCCTCCGGTGCGATCGCCGCGGGGCTTGCTCCGTTGGGTTTGACGGCGCGCCCCAGTGATTTAGCAACGCAGCAAGCGGCCGCCAGCGTGGGGCAAGGACTTCTGGTTCGGCAGTACACCGAGAGTTTCGCCAGACACGACACCGTGGTGGGACAGGTCTTGCTCACAGTGGACGATGTCGTTCGTCGATCACATTACAAGAATGCTCAACGGACCCTGGAGCGACTGTTAGAGATCGGTGCCCTGCCGGTTGTCAACGAGAATGACACCGTCGCCACGGATGAGATTCGGTTTGGTGACAACGATCGATTGGCAGCGCTGGTGGCGCAGCTGGTGCAGGCCGATGCCTTGGTCCTGCTGTCTGATGTTGATGCCCTCTATGACAAGGACCCGTCGGTGGCGGGCGCCCAGCGCATCGCTGAAGTTCTTGATGTTGAGCACATGAGCACGGTCGAGCTTGGCGGTGTCGGATCGCGGGGCGTTGGTTCTGGCGGGATGGTCTCCAAGGTGGAGGCCGCGAAGCTGGCCGCCACTGCAGGCATTTCCGTCGTATTGGCCGCGATGCGCGAGTTCGATGCAGTGCTCTCCGGTCAAGACAGCGGGACCATCTTTCATGCCACAGGGCAACGGCGCTCGTCGCGACTTCTGTGGTTGGCACACGCCACGCAGGCTCGTGGTCAACTGGTGTTAGACGCTGGGGCGGTGGCTGCTGTGCGCAACAACGGCTCCTCGTTGCTGCCGGCCGGAGTCACCGCGGTCCATGGCTCGTTTGAAGCTGGTGATCCCGTTGACCTTGTGGACCATGACGGAGTGGTCATCGCTCGTGGACTCGTGACCTACGGCTCCGACGAGGTGCCGCAGCTGCTAGGCCGCAGTACGGCGGAACTTGCCGCTGATCTTGGTGACGGATATGGCCGAGAGCTCGTTCATCGCGATGATCTGGTGCTTCTGTAAGTAGCCGCGGTAGTGGCAGAGACCGCTCGGGACTTTGGGCGGCAATGACGCGCCATTGGCCCCTTGGGTGCGTGAGCCCGTTGATGTCACGGTGGCGCTATGAGCGTTGCGCATCCGCATCGCCGCACGGTGCTGGCGATCGTCGGCGTTGTTATCGGCATTGTGCTGGTGGCTTTGGTGGTGCCGTGGCTGGTCATTCACCGGGGTCCTCCACGCATCACAGCAGCGCAATTGGATGCGCAATCTGTTGGGCAAGACGGATCGTCAGTCCTTCTGGCCCAGTTGCGGGCCGACCCCCACCACTCGGGGGCGTGGATCGACGACCGCGGCGTCCTTCAGGTGCGCCTCACAACGGGCGCCAGCACCCGTAGAGATGAGGTGCTTCTCAAGGGCGTTGTCTCCCATGTTGTGGCTGATCGTGCGCACACCTACACCGCGTTGGTAGCGGCGCAGCGCAAGGTGGACAACGCCCGATTCATGCTGGCCAACGGCATTGCTTCGTTGGGCATTGATGAGCAAACCGGCCTGGTGGAGGTGTTGGCCTTGCCCCCGCGAGTTAATGACGCGCGCGCTGCGGTGGAGCGGGTCTTGGGTATCGGTTGGTCTTTCACGGCACCGGGGCATATGCCCACCACGGCCAACGGCGTGGACCGCCGCAAAGAGGTGCAACCGATCTGGGGAGGGGCGAGTATTGCTCTAGCCACCAGTGGCACAGCAGCGCGAACCAAGATCTGCACGACCGGCTTTTCGATGCGCACCGTGGCCACTCCCCATCAGTACCTGCAAGTCACCGCGGGGCACTGCACCGAGGCATGGGAAGGCCGTTGGACCGGCACCACCTGGAGTGCCAGTGGTCCGTTCTTGAATACCGCGCTGGCGTTCAGTGCCGCGAAGTCGGGTTATAGCTACGCGGTGGGCAGCAATCGATCAATGGGGGACAGCCTGTGTCCTAGTACTCAACCTTCGAGACGACTATGGACCTGCGGTCCGGGCACCGCCGAATATCGCCGTGTTGGCGGCTATGCCGGAGACATCGCGGCCCTGTCGGTGCGCAGCGCGCAGCCGTACCTGTGGGTTTCCTCGACGCAGCGGCGGGCGGTGTATTACGCGCAGTCGCTGCCATCGATCAGTGGTGATTCCTCGCTGTGTGCTTCGGGACAAACAACATCGACCTACTGCGGTCTGTGGGTGACCGAGCCCAATGCCTCAGCTCTTTACTGCGACAACAATGCCTGTTTGGCTAATCCGAGTTGGAACAATGTGCATCTGTTGCGGGGGCTCACCCGGGCGACCAAGGCATCGGGAACTTGCTCACACCATGGCGACTCCGGTGGTGCTGTGTATCGCCCCGCGACTGGTCCACGGGGACAACAGGGGGGCGTGCGGGCAGTCGGCATCATCAGTGGAATCAGCACCGACGCCCACTGCACAGTGTACTTCACGCCCATCGGCACGGCTGAACGATTGTTCGCCGCCCGAGTGGTGGTGGCGCGATGACAGAGATCTTCCGCCCATCACATGCTGCGTGGCACAGGTATCTGGTGGCCTTCGCGCTCTCGATTCTTGGTGCAGTGGTGATCGTTGTGTGCCCAACTGAGGCACAAGCGCAGGCCGGCGACTGCCCGGCCCAGCGCCCAGCAGTTGATGGTGCATTGGGAGACGAGATTCCCGCGAGCGATGGCGCTATCACCATGCGAACCGGCTTCCGGCCACGCTCTCCGGTGGTGATCTGTGTGTATCCCGACGGTGTGAAGAAGTGGGAGGGTCAGGCGGATTCTGCTGGCCGCGTGCGCTTCCCAAT
>DPWC01000078.1 GCA_003529305.1 Actinomycetota bacterium | reverse complement strand
GCCTACGCCACAGCGGTGGAACAAACCCTGGCCGTGGCCGCTGGGGCGGAAGAGGCCATTGGGCGTTTGGACTATGTGGAGATGGTGCGACCGCGTCAACTCTCAGTAGTCACATTCCGTCGCATTGGCTGGACGCCTCAGGAGTATCAGGAGTGGTCGGAGTCTTTGCTGCGCGCACATTTCGCCTTCGTCACTCCCACTCGGCACGGTGAAGAAACCGTCGCGCGATTCGCCATTGTCAACCCCCGAACAACCCGCGAGGACATTGTCGCGATTCTCGAAACGATGGCGTGACCCGCCAGAGGCGTGCATTGCCACGGCGTTGACGGACATCGTGCCTACGATGGGGACATTGCAACGGGGACTTTGATGTGACGACGAACTACTGGGAGTGACGCAGCACATGGACGCGGCCAACGCCCCTTCGAGCGAGGCCTTCCCCGGATCAGGTTTGCTTGATGAGCGCGACGAGAAGATTCTCGGTTTCGAGCGACAGTGGTGGAAGTTCTCTGGTTCTAAAGAGCAGGCCATCCGCGAGTTGTTCGACATGTCGGCGACTCGCTACTACCAGGTTCTGAACGCACTCATTGATCGTCCTGAGGCGATGGCGTATGACCCGATGTTGGTGAAGCGACTGCGTCGCATGCGCGCCGAGCGGCAGCGCCAGCGGTCGGCACGCCGACTCGGCTTCGAGGTGTGAGCGGATTCTCCGCTGAATTGCGATGAGCACGCCGGACGAGAACGCACAAGATCCCTGGCAGCCTGAATCCAGCGGTCGCCGCGCGGCCCGGCGAGCACCGGTGCGGTTGGGCCGTGCCATCGTCCCGGCGATATTGGCTATCGCTTCGATCGTGGCCCTGCTGGTGGCGTTCAACTCGTGTTCTGACCCGTACACGCAGGCCCCCAGCATCACGCCGAGTGCCTCCGACAGCCCATCCGTGACCCCAACACCATCGGAGACGCCGTCGCCCTCGGTGAGCCCCAGCGCTAGTGCCAGCGCCAGTGCCAGCGCCACGAGCACGCCCTCTACCTCTGCCTCGCCCCCGGCTACTGCCACGCCCTCGCCTTCGCCCTCAGCAGCGCTGGCGCCGAAGCTTCCGGTGACGGTGCTTAATGGCACGACGGTGCCGGGACTGGCTGCTTCCTATGCCCTCAAGGTCCGCAGCGCCGGATGGTCGGTGGTCTCAGTCGGCAACTGGCGTTCGACAACAGTGGCCACCACCACGATCTTCTATCCATCGGGTAAGCGCACCAGTGCTGCTCGGTTGGCGAAGGAACTTAGCGGCAATCAGGAGATTGCGGCGGTGCTATCGGGAATGACCGATAGCGGTTTGACGATTGTGGTCGCGCGGTAGCGATCAGCCGCGCAGGCTGTCGCGCTCGGAGTATTCGGGGCGACTCACGGCGGGGGGTCGTTGCGACACCCCAATGTCATAAACCTCCGGGCGAGAAACCCTTGCGGGATCGTCGTCAGGAAACTGCGTGATCGTTCGGTTGGGCTCCACCACCGTGACGATGTGTCCGTCGCGATCAAGGCGATCCAATGCCACTTGCCACAGTTCAGCGGCCATCCGCCCCAGTGCGGGCAGGCCCTGGTGGGTGTGGCGGCGTTGGGGCAAGGCCACTTGGGCAATGGCATCAAGGCCGCGCACCGCCAAAACATCGATGAGCATCCCCAATTCCACGCCATAACCTGTGGCGAAAGGAATCTGTTCCAGCGCGCTGCGTCGCGCGGCGTATTCACCGCCCAGTGGTTGCACCACACCAGCAAGGTCCGGCCAGTGCAGATTCAGCAGTGGCCGCGCGACGAGTTCGGTCACTCGTCCGCCGCCGGCGCCCCTGCTGTCCACCTCACGCCGGTAGTAGCCCTTGACCAGATCGATGCTCGAATCGGTGAGCAACGGACCCAGAAGCGCGGTCACATAGGACGCATCAAACTCGCGAAGGTCGGCGTCAAGGAAGACGATGAGGTCGCTGGTGGTGCAGAACAGCGATCGCCACATGGCCTCGCCTTTGCCGGGCACCACTGCCAGTTCGGGGAGCGCGCGGCTGACTGACACCACGCGGGCACCAGCAGCCGAGGCGATCTCGGCGGTGCGGTCCGTGGAGTGGCCATCGAGCACCACGACTTCATCGACCAAGGTGGCGTGCGTCATGCAGTCTTCAATGACGGCTGTGACGATCGGCCCGATCGTGGCTTCCTCGTTGAGGGCTGGCAGCACGACGGAGATGGTCGTTCCGCTGACGGCCCGGGCTGTTGCTAGGTCCTGCGCCGTCCATGGGGGCGCCGAATAGGTGCGCCAGGCTGACCACTGTGAGGCCGTGGGGTTCATGGGCCGCTCCTGCGGTAATCTGGGGCAGCAGTTCGGCCGCGACAAAGAAGTTCGTTGAGGTCACAACTTAATAGAGCTCATCCCGAGGGGCAGAGGGAAACGGCCCGATGAAGCCCCGGCAACCATTTCGATGACACCCAGTGATCTGGGCGGCCGCCGGAACAGGTGCCAAGTCCGTCCGGTCTGCACCTGTGGCCCGGGAAGATGAGATGGAAGGCCGAAGAGTGAGTACCCCCACCATTACCGATCACCGCGCGCTCGCTGGTGAATCCGCCGGACCGGCTCGATGTCTGGTCTGTCGCGAATGCGGCGCGGAATATGCCCTGCAGGCGCGCTACGCGTGCGATGACTGCTTCGGGCCCTTGGAAGTCGCCTACGACTTCGGCGCGATCACCAGAGACGACATTGCATCAGGACCGTCGAACATGTGGCGCTACGCGCCGTTGCTGCCGGTAGGCGCGGATGTGGCGGCGGGAAAGAACTTGCAGCCGGGCTTTACCCACCTAATTCGCTCAGACAATCTGGCCCGCGAATTGGGCATGCGTGCGTTGTGGGTCAAGGACGACAGTGGCAATCCGACGCACTCCTTCAAGGATCGCGTGGTGGCGGTGGCCTTGGAGAACGCCGAACGCTTGGGCTTTACCACCGTGGCCTGTGCCTCCACGGGAAACCTGGCCAATGCGGTAGCGGCCGCTGCCGCGCGCGCTGGCCTGCGGTCATGTGTCGTGGTGCCGCATGACTTGGAGGATGGCAAGACCGTCACGACTGCGGTCTACGGCGGCACTCTGATCGAGATCGAAGGAACCTACGACGATGTCAATCGGGTGTGCTCTGAGGTAGCCAGCGATGACGAGTGGGGCTTTGTCAATGTGAACCTGCGGCCCTACTACGCAGAAGGTTCCAAGACTTTGGGGTATGAGATCGCCGAGCAGCTGGGGTGGCGCCTTCCGGCGCAGGTGGTGGTGCCGATCGCGTCGGGTTCACTGATGACCAAGATCGACAAAGCCTTCAAGGAGTTGATTTCTCTAGGCCTGGTGGAAGCCACCCCGTATCGGATCTTCGGTGCGCAGGCCACCGGGTGTTCCCCAGTGGCGGCGGCCTGGAAAGCCGGGTTGGACATCGTGAAGCCGCAGCGGCCCAACACCATCGCGAAGTCGCTGGCGATTGGTAATCCGGCCGATGGTCCTTATGCCTTGGATGTGGCTAAGCGCACCGGTGGAGCCATTGAAGATGTCACGGATGACGAGGTCGTCGCGGGGATTCGTCAGTTGGCGCGAACCGAGGGCATCTTCGGAGAAACCGCCGGTGGCGTGACCGTGGCGGCGTTGGCGAAGTTGTTGGCAACGGGTCAACTCGACCCGCAGGCCGATACGGTCGTGCTCAACACGGGTGATGGTTTGAAGACGCTGGATGCCGTGACGGGAGTGGTGGGGCCCACGGCCACCATTCCGGCATCGCTGGAGGCATTTAGGGCCGCTGTGGAGGGAGAAGGTCTGTCATGAGTGTGACTGTTCGCGTTCCCACCATTCTTCGCACCTACACCGATGGGTCGTCCGAGGTCAGTGTGGAAGTGGCCGACGGTGCCACCTTGGCTGATGTGCTAGCGGCCTTGGAGGCGGCTCATGCCGGCATCTCGGCCCGCGTTTTGGACGACGCCGGAGCGCTGCGTCGGTTCGTCAATGTCTATGTCGGCGATGAGGATGTGCGTTTTGCCGACGGGTTAGCCACCCCGGTGCCGGCCGGTTCGACCGTCTCGGTGATCCCGGCCGTCGCTGGCGGGTAAGGCTCCCGGCCCTTGCGGGCCAGTTGTCCGTTGGGGCTCCTGCAGGCTGGGGACCCCGGATTTGCACTCCCTCGTCCCGAGTGCCAGACTTCGCGTAGCACTCGGCAGCTCTGAGTGCCAGCCGCTGGTGGCTCGTAAAAACCCCGGCGGCCCCGCACTGTCCAACAGGGAAGGACCACCACTGGTATGGCCAAGATCATTGCCTTCGACGAGGAGGCCCGCCGCGGTCTCGAGCGCGGCATGAACCAGCTCGCGGACGCCGTCAAGGTCACCTTGGGTCCGCGCGGCCGCAATGTTGTGCTGGAGAAGAAGTGGGGCGCTCCCAC
>DPWC01000097.1 GCA_003529305.1 Actinomycetota bacterium | reverse complement strand
TGTCTGGGTCCCTGCCACCGGATCGAGTCCCTCGCCATGTGGGTGTCATCTTGGACGGCAATCGTCGATGGGCTCGCATGTTCGGCGAGCGTACGCACACTGGACATCAAGCCGGGGCCGACAAGGTCGCGCAATTCCTGCAGTGGTGCGACGACGCCGGTGTAGAGATCGTGACCCTGTGGATGCTCTCCACTGACAACCTAGAGCGGCCGGACGCCGAACTTGCCCCCCTGTTGCGCATCATCGAGCAAACCGTCGCCGACTTGGCAACTGCTCAACGGTGGCGGATCAATCCAGTGGGGGCACTGGATTTGCTGCCGATCCCGACATCTCAGGCGCTCAAGGCGGCAGCTGATGCCACCGCGGAGGTCGCCGGTGTGGTGGTCAATGTGGCGGTGGGCTACGGCGGACGACGCGAAATCACCGATGCCGTGCGCAGTTTGCTCACCGAGCATGCCGGTCGCGGCACCTCCGTGGAGGAACTCTCTGAAATCATCGACATCGAACACATCGCTGAGCACTTGTATACCCGTGGCCACCCGGATCCTGATTTGGTGATTCGCACCTCGGGCGAGCAGCGACTATCGGGCTTCTTGTTATGGCAGTCGGCACATTCTGAGTTCTACTTCTGTGAAGCGTATTGGCCGGATTTTCGGCGCATCGATTTTCTACGCGCCCTGCGTGACTATGCCAATCGCAGTCGACGATTCGGAACCTAGACTCAACTAGCTGCCTTCGGCGCGTTGCGATCAACAGTGATCACCGATGAACCGTTTGGCGCAATGCGCACGCTGCCGTAACGGAATCGCTGCGAGACCGAACCATCACCGGCCCTGACCGGCCACGCAAGGGGATCTCTGAGTCGAGCACGAATTTTCGTTTGCCCCCACAGCGTGTAGATGTCTCCCACGACAGCGCGGCTCCCGCCCAATCGTGACCAGAAGACCACGCCTTGATTGAAGGTGATGTAGCGCAAACCAGAGTCGTAATTGGTGCGCAGTTCGCCACCCACGGGACTGCCCAAGGCTTTCAGGCCCCCGGCCCGAGCGATTCCTGCCAGGTATCGCTCCGGCACCACGATGCCACCGTTTTCGGCCGACACAATCGCCCCCGCAACAAAGCTCTGTTGCCGCACTCCAGGAACATCCTCAACGGCTCGGGCCCGGTCTAGTGGTGGACCCAAGCGGCCCAGCTCAGCGCCAGAGGCCACATAGGTTTCAAAAGAGGTGTTGCGCACGAGCGGGGATTGCGCCGCTGCCGAAAGCAGAGCGAAGACCGCCACCAAGAGGGCTGCTGGTGCAGCCCACGCTGGTCGCTTCACTCGGGCATGCGTGTGATGAGCAGTCGGTTCCTTGCTGCGCCGGTCAATGAGCGCCTGCACACCGATGGCACCAGCCAGCATGAGCACCGGCAGGGCCGGCAGGCCGTAGCGATAGTCGAACATGACAGTCAGCGACTGTCGAACATGACAGTCAGCGACGGCACAGCGAGCACGAGTAACCCCGTCACCGCAGCAAAGGGGCCGTCCCATCGTCGAGTTCCGCGGACCAACCAACCGGAGGCCAACCCCACGACGAAGGCGAGCAGAAGGAGGGGACCTTGGGTGTAGGCGATGTCTTGATAGGCCCGCAGCAGGCTCGCTGGTTGTTGCGCGATTCGCGGTCGCACCGGATCGCCTTGCAGGTCGTTGTGCGCCACGCTACTGCTGGCCACTGGATCGGCGAAGGTGGTCGGGAACAGCCATGCCCCTAAGGGAGAGTCCACAGAGGTGGTGAACCGACCGGGCGCGAAGTAATGCGCGACATCGCGTGCTGCATAGGTCGCATAGGTCACGGGCTGGGCAAGGATGATCTTCTTGGCGAACGATGCCGCGAGTTGATCGGTGAGTTGCGGGCTGAGTCCTGTTGCTCGCAGCGGTGAATCCGCGGACCAGACATAGAAGTTGGCGTTGGGCCGCACCGATGGTGCGGCGTTGTCGCAGAGCTGGCGTTCCGGATCAGTGAGTTGGACCTTGGCACAGTCAGCGAACACCGCGACTCGACCATAGAGAAACTGGCCACTGCCATTGCTGGTCGCGAAGTTGCCGTAGTAAGACGCAAACCAGGTCATGTAACTCAGCACCGGTGCGGCGATGGCCACCACCAGTGCGGTGACCACCCGCCATCCCACGCGGCGGGCCAGCAGGTACCCAATGAAGGCCACGGCGATCGGTAAGGCGACAGTGCGGGTGATCGAGGCGGCGGCCAGCAGGCCACCGGCGAGCAAGGCCCATCGCGCAGTGAGCGGTTGGCGCATGGCAACCAGCACGGCGCCAAGAATCAAAGCCGCAAAAAGAGTCTCACTGAGGATCTCGTGTTCGATTTGGAGGAGATAGGCGTCCAGAAGCAGCGGCGTACACACCAGAGCTCCGAGCCAGCGACGCACTCCGCGACGCATCAGCACGACATAGAGAGCGATCGCCATGGCGATCCCCAAGAGGTGCTGCACCATAGTGACGGTGCCCATCCCGCCCACAGAACTGATCACTCTGAGAAAGAACGGGTAGCCGAAGGGACGGTCCGTGGGGGGCTGGAAGCGTTGCGCGGCGACGATGTAGGCGAAGGAATCACCGAAGAACATCAGGGCGGGCTTGTAGGCCACCCACACCAGAATGCGCAGGCCAACACCGGTGAGGACCAGCACCGACATGATCCAGTGTCGGCGCAGAAGGTCACCTGCTTCGCGGATCACGCACGGTCCTTACTCCCCGGCGACCGCACTGTCGAGACGGCGCAGTTCCAACACGCTCAGGAAGGCACTGCCCAAGGCGATTTGCACGCCGACCACCACCACGACCACTGCGCAAGTGCCGAGTCGAAAGGCGACGGTGGCATCGGTGGCGGTCGGAGAACTGCCGGTGGACAGCCCCAGACTGACGATCAAGGCGATCACTCCACCGATTACAGCCAGCAGGCCCACCACTAGTCCGACTTCAAACGAGATCCGATGCCGAAGCCGTTCCACGGTTCTGCTGGGGGGCAAGAGGCGTTCGGTGGCGGCGAATTCGCGGGCCAGCAGGGCAAACAGCACGGCTTGGAAACCGGCGATCAGGACCCCGCCACTGGCCACCAGCAGCCCTTCGGCGAATCGACCCTGTCCGGGATTCCAGAATCCAGTGCCAAGCAGGACGAGGCCGAGGGTTCCTAGCGCCATTACAAGTAGTCCGGGATACAAGAACAGCCATCGCGGGCTGTAAAGCAACAGAAAGCGCAGGTGTCGCCAGCCATCTCGCCACGATCGAAGATGCGGTGGCCGTGAGCGACCGTCGGGGCTCAGTGTGGTCGGAACTTCGACTACACGCTGCTGGGCCAAGGTGGCTTTGACGACTAACTCAGAGGCAAATTCCATGCCCGTAGTGCGCAGGTCTAGTTCCAGCGCCGCCTCTCGACGAAACCCTCGTAGGCCACAGTGGAAATCACCGATGGGGGAGCGAAAGAAGAGTCTGCCGATGAACGACAGCACCGGGTTGCCCAGATAGCGATGCAAGGCGGGCATCGCTCCCGGAGCGATGCCGCCGGCGAAACGGTTGCCCATCACTAGATCGGCGCCGCCGCGCAGCGCGGTGACAAACGGATCAAGGGCCGAGAAGTCATAGCTGTCGTCGGCATCCCCCATGATGATGAAGCGACCTTGTGCCTGATGGATGCCAGCGATCAGCGCTGCGCCGTAGCCGCGTCGGGGAACATCAACGACGCGGGCACCGAGGGCGCGGGCGAGCTCTTGGCTGCCATCGGTGCTGCCGTTATCGGCGATGAGCACTTCACCGGCGACGCCGGAGCGTTGCAGATACCCCTGGGCCTTGCGGATGCAGGTCTCGATGGTTTCGGCCTCATCAAGGCAGGGCATCAAGACCGTGAGTTCACAGGTCGTCGGGGTTGCGGTCACAAGAGTCCTGTCGGTGGTCTGCGGGGGAAGCGCGCGGCACCCAGGCGGGGTCAATCTCACAATACGCGGGCGGCGTGGGGCTCAGCGGCAAGCGCGACGGTGCAAGCGGTCACAGAACCGAGGCATTAGTCCGGGTCAGCGGTCACAGAACCGAGTAAGCAGTCCGGGCTGGCTCACGACGGTCTGCCTGTGGATAACCTCAGGTCATTTCGGGCATTTGCCGTGAAATTGCGGTGATCTGGGACACCTGAGGACCCCCAAGGTCACCCCTGGACCGGGTCATAGGGCAGGGTGGAGGCCGTGCCTCCCGCCCGGGATGGCCCGACCATGAAGCTCAGGCTTAGTGATCGGAAAGCCCCGGGCCACCCGGTGAAGCGCCCTTGAGGCGCTGAGGGTCAGTGCCCCCCATCTGCCTGCTGGCAGGGGCCCGTGTCCGGGAGGGCGGTGTGGTTTCGCAGATGGCGGGACCTCGACGGAAGGGCTCCGGTGGGTAAGTCCACGAGGACCGCGGCGCTGGCGACCATTGCTGCCTGCCTGCTCGTGGGGAGTACGGCGGCCTTTGCTGCCTCGACGACCCCCGAACCCGTCGATACGCGCGCCCCTGTGGTGGCCCAGCCCCTGGCGGCCGTTCAGCGCGCAGCGGTTGCCACTCGCGCCAATCGGGCTCGCGCCAATCGGGTGCACCGCTTGGCTCTGGCTCACCGGATTGCCTTGGCCCGCCAGCAGGCTCGCAGTGCTCGCGCCCACGCCCACGCTCTTGCCGTGCATCACCAGAAGGTGGTCGCCGCTCGTCACCAGGCCGCAGTGCGGGCTGCCGCTCGACGAGCAGCCGCGCACCGGGCATCGCGTTCGGCGGTGCGGTCGATTGCGCCCTCGACCGGCGCCAACCGCC
>DPWC01000041.1 GCA_003529305.1 Actinomycetota bacterium | reverse complement strand
AATATGCAGGCGGCGGGCAATGAGGAAGTACGCACCACTGCCAAGCAGTGCGGCGAACAGCACGACGACAGCATCAGCAGCGCGACTTTGTCCCAGAACGGGGCCCAGACCGACAACCACGACGACAGCAGCCAAGGCACATCCCACACAGGCCAGAGTCATCCGGGCGAAGCCCTGCGCCACCCGGGCGGACGGCAGCCCATGGGTTCGTCGCGACAGCAACCGCCACGCCACGGGGGTTCCCATGGCGTAACTCAGGCCGTAGGCCAAGGCCAATGCGGGCACCTTCCATTGCGCGGGAACTGCGGCGTACAACGCGAGTGCGATGACGACATAACCAGCGGTCATCACCAGATTCACCAGTGCTGGAGTCCGGGTGTCTTCGTAGGCGTAGAAGCCGCGCAGCACGACATAGAAGACGGTGAATGGCAGGAGGCCCACGAGGAAGGCCTGCAGCACGGTGCCCACTAAGGCCGCTTGGGCAGAAGTTGCGGCGCCGTAGCCGAAGAGCAATTCGGCAACTCGCGGTCCGGTGACGAAGAGCACCACTGCCATAGGAAGAAGCACTGATCCGGCCAGAAGTGCGCCTTGGCCAACATCGCGTGAGACAGCTGCATCATCGCCGTCGGATGCTGCGCGACTCATGCGAGGCAGCAGGAAGGTGACAATCGAGACGGTGATCACCGAATGCGGAAGGACAAAAAGCAGATAGGCACGCGTATACGAGGTGTAACCCACGGATTGCAGACCTGGATCCTGCGAAGCCACCACATTGGCGGCGGCGGCCAGTCTGGTGACCACGATGAGTGCCAGCTGATTGGTGAGCACGAACAGGAAGGTCCAGCCAGCTAAGCCACCGGATCGGCGCAGGCCATATCCGCGGAAACTGGTGCGGGGCCGCCAGCGGTAGCCCGCGCGAGCCATGACCGGCAGCAGAACCAGAGCCTGAACCGCGATTCCCAGAGTGGTGCCCAGGCCGAGCAGGACGATGGCCGAGGTGGGCACGGTGGCACTTTGGGGATCACGGGTCCCCGCGACTGCCAGAAAACCCACCGCACTGGCGATGACCACGATGTTGCTCGCGATGGGGGCGTACATCGGGGCAATAAACGAGCCGCGAGCATTGAGGACCTGTGAGAACACGGCGAACATTCCGTAGAAGATCACTTGAGGCAGACAGAAGCGGGCGAACAGAACAGCATTGCCGCTGTCTGCTGCGGTCCATGTGGAAGGTCCGTAGAGCGCGATGATGGCGGGTGCGACAAGTACTGCCACTGCAGCGACTGCAATGAGCAAGACAATGACCAGCGTGATCAGGCGATCAGCAAACCCAGCACCATCGTCGGTGTCCTCGGTCATGCGCCGAACTAACTGAGGAATGAACACCGCATTGAGCGCACCGCCCGCGATGAGGATGTACACGATGTTGGGCAGAGTGTTGGCGATGGTGTAGGTGTCACCGAAGACCCCGAACCCGATGGCGGCTACCAGCACGATGTCGCGCACCATGCCGGTGATCCTCGAGGCCACTGTTCCAGCGGCCATCGAGACTGACGAGCTCACAAGGGCGTCGTCTGGGGGTACTGCTGCGGCACGCTCGGCCATGGGCTTGACCCTAGGGGCGCGTGCCCCGCGTGGGAGCAGCGACGGGCTTGCCCACACCGTGCCTAGGGTGGGCGGGTGAGCGCTCCCTCGTCACCCTCTGCGCTTGGAGACTTGACGCAGCATCCCGTTGCCCGCCAACTGGGCCAGCGATTTGCCGATGCTGGCTTTGAATTGGCCATGGTGGGCGGTTGCGTACGCGACGCCGTACTGGGTCGTGTGGTCCACGATGTGGACTTCACCACGAACGCGCGCCCCGATGACATCACGGTTTTGGTCTCGCCACTGGCCGAGGCCGTGTGGGATGTCGGTCGGGAATTCGGAACCATTGCCGCTCGCATCAACGATGTCACTGTCGAGATCACCACCTACCGCAGTGAGGATTACGACCCAGAGTCCCGCAAGCCATCAGTGCAGTTCGGCGACACCTTGGAAGGCGATCTGCGTCGCCGAGATTTCACGGTCAATGCGATGGCAGTAACCCTGCCTGATGGCGTGCTGATCGACCCCTTTGAAGGAAGCGAGCACATTCGTCGTGGCGTCTTGAAGACGCCCGCGGCGCCCGAAGAGTCATTTGACGACGACCCACTGCGGATGCTTCGAGCGGCCCGCTTCGCATCGCAACTGGGTTTTCAGGTAGATGAGCCAGTAGTTGTTGCGATGGCCGCGATGGCGGAGCGCTTGGAGATCGTCTCGGCTGAACGAGTGCGGGATGAATTGATCAAGTTGCTTCTGGGAGCTCAGCCGCGCATCGGGCTGGAACTCTTGTGCGACACCGGATTGGCGGCACTAGTGCTTCCTGAATTGGTGGCCATGAAAGAGACCGCCGATGAGCACAATCGGCACAAAGATGTCTACGAGCACACCCTGATGGTGCTCGAGCAGGCCATTGATCTGGAACGCTCGCACGATCCAGCATCTGGCCCGGACCTCGTTTTACGCCTAGCAGCGTTGCTTCATGACATTGGCAAGCCACGCACGCGTCGATTCGATGGTCCTCATCGAGTCACTTTTCATCACCATGAAGTTGTTGGCGCCAAGATGACGCGCAAACGCATGAAAGCCCTTCGTTTCAGCAATGAACAGATCGATGAGGTCAGCACTCTGGTCGAATTGCACCTGAGATTTCATGGATACGGTTCAGGGGAATGGACGGACTCCGCGGTGCGGCGATACGCCCGCGATGCAGGACCGTTGTTGGTAAGGCTGCACAAGCTGACCCGAGCGGACTGCACCACACGAAATACGCGGAAGGCGCAGAATCTGGCCCGCACCTACGACCAATTGGAACTGCGCATCGCCCAGTTGTCTGCGCAGGAACAGCTCGATGCCATGCGGCCGGACCTCGATGGTCAGCAGATCATGGACATCTTGGGCCTGCAGCCAGGTCCTGCTGTTGGCGAGGCGTATCGGTTCTTGCTGGATCTCAGATTGGATCGTGGACCGCTGGGTCCACAACTGGCTGAAGAGGCTCTTCGGGCCTGGTGGGCGGCGCGGACCGGATAGCCCGCGCTAGGGCGATCGCCACGACCGCGTAGAGCACAGCAAGCACCGCCTCGACAACCGGTGCATTGCCATCGCTGGGAATGCTGAAGGCGCCGATAGCTGCTGCAGCAACGAATGCGGCGTTGAAGACGAGGTCGTAGAGGCTGAATGTTCGGCCACGGAAACTGTCATCGAGTTCACGCTGCAAAGTGGAGTCCACACTGACCTTGGTCATCTGCGCAGTCATGCCCAACAGCAAGACACTAAGCAAGACGATGGTGAGCCCTAGTCCTTGTGCTGTTGCTACGACGCGAATGACCTCTGCTGTTGCACCGAGGACCATCGCGATGACCAGAGTGCGCAGGGTGCCCACGGCGCGCGCGAGAGACGGTGTCGCAACCGCACCAATGAGCAAGCCAATGCCGACAACAAGGACAACGCGGGCCAGATTCGCTAGGCCTGCATCGGGCTCAGCGGGTGAGGCGAAGGTATTGCGCACCAAAAGCACCGTCGCCACTGTTGCCACCCCGAAGGCAAATCGCTGGGCGCCAGTGACCGCAAAGGATTCCCGCGCACCGCGATGCGACAGGACGGCGCGCACCCCTTGTGACAGTTCACGAGTGACAGCGGTGACCGCCTGAAGTGTGGGGGGAAGTTCCAAGCGAGCCTCCGGCCCCAGTGCATCGACGGCAAGCCGCAAGGCGAGGGCACCGGCGATGACATAGACGACCGCTGCTGCCGCGATCAACACCGAATCGTTGGTGTCGCCAGCACCACCTAAGAGGAATCGAAGTCCCACGCCTGCGCTGGCACCCGTGACCGTGGCCAGTGTCCCCAGTGTGGGCGCGACGGCGTTGGCCGTGACGACGCGCTCCAGTGGCACCACGCGAGGGATGGCTGCCCCAAGGGCGGCCAGGATCAGGCGATTGGCACTGATCGTGATGACGCCGACGACGAGCAGGGCGTATTCGGGCGCACTACTGGCCGCGATGAGCGCGATGACGCAGGTCAAGACCGCGCGAAAGATATTGGCGACGAGCAGGATTTGTCGGCGCCTCCACCGATCGATGAACACGCCCATGAATGGACCCAACACGCAGTAGGGCAGGAGCAGCACCGCAAAGGCGCCAGCAATCGAACGAGCATCGGCTTGTCGCTCTGGGCTGAACAGCACATACGAGGCCAGCGCAGTTTGAAAGAGACCGTCAGCAAACTGTCCCGTGACTCGAACCGAGAGCAGCCTGCGAAAGCCTCGGCTGCCGAAGACCGCAGCGAGGTCGCGCAGTGGTCCCACGCGTGGTTGCGTTAACGCTCGATGGTGCCGGCGATGAACTGCTCCACGCGGTCGCGGCAGACATCGTCTGGGTACTGCTCGGGCGGGCTCTTCATGAAGTACGACGACGCCGACAAGATCGGGCCACCAATCCCCCGATCAAGGGCGATCTTGGCGGCGCGAATCGCGTCAATGATGATCCCGGCTGAGTTCGGTGAATCCCAGACTTCAAGCTTGTATTCCAAGCTCAGCGGGACATCACCGAAAGCCCGACCTTCCAGTCGCACGAAGGCCCACTTGCGGTCGTCCAGCCAGGCCACATAGTCCGACGGTCCGATGTGGACATTGCGATCGGCAATCGGCTCGCGCAATTGCGAGGTGACGGACTGCGTCTTCGAGATCTTCTTCGACTCCAGTCGCTCACGCTCCAACATGTTCATGAAGTCCATGTTGCCGCCCACATTGAGCTGGTAGGTGCGATCCACTGTCACACCGCGGTCTTCGAAGAGCTTGGCCAGAACGCGGTGTGTGATGGTGGCACCGACCTGGGACTTGATGTCATCACCGACGATGGGGACACCAGCGGCGGTGAACTTGTCTGCCCACTCTTTGGTACCAGCGATGAAGACCGGCAGTGCATTGACGAACGCGACGCCCGCGTCGATCGCACACTGCGCGTAGTACTTGGCGGCTTCCTCGGATCCCACCGGCAGGTAGCACACGAGTACATCGGCCTTCGCAGCCTTCAGGGCGGCCACGATGTCTACGGGTTCTTCGTCGGACTCCACGACCATCTCGCGGTAGTACTTGCCCAGTCCATCCAGAGTGTGGCCACGCTGGACCCGCACTCCCGTGGGAGGCACATCGCAGATCTTGATGGTGTTGTTCTGGCTCGCACCAATCGCGTCAGCGATATCAAGGCCGACCTTCTTGGAGTCCACATCGAAGGCGGCCACAAACTCGACATCCCGAATGTGGTACTCACCGAACTGCACATGCATCAGTCCGGGAACTGCCTGAGTGGGATCGGCGTCTTTGTAGTACTCGACACCCTGCACCAATGATGTGGCGCAGTTGCCAACGCCAACAATCGCTACACGAACAGAGCCCATGGCCCCTTACTCCTTGTTTCTCGTCTTCTTCGCAGGGGCGTCCTGCGAAGCAGTGCTGCGAGATGGTGAGGGGGCACCGTCTCGCTCAGTGGCGATGAGCTCGTTGAGCCATCGCACTTCACGCTCAACCGATTCCATGCCGTGCTCCTGAAGCGCCAGCGTGTAACCGTCCATGCGTTCCCCGGCCTGTCGCAGAGAACCGCGCAGGATGTCGAGCCGTTCTTCCAGTCGGCTGCGGCGTCCTTCCAGAATGCGCAGCCGGTCCTCGCGCGCTGTTCGGGCAAAGAAGGCCAGATGCACACCGAAGGTCTCGTCTTCCCAAGCGGCCGGGCCTGACTGACTGGTCAGTTCCTGAAAGCGCTCTTTGCCTTCGGCGGTGAGTCGATAGACGATCTTGGATCGTCGTCCCGATGCGCTTTCGGCATCAGCGGTGATGAGTCCTGCGTTCGTCATCTGTCGCAGTGCGGGGTAGAGGGAGCCATAGGAGAAGGCTCGGAAGGTGCCGAGGGACTGAGCAAGACGCTTGCGAAGTTCGTAACCGTGCAGCGGCGAGTCGTGCAGCAGCCCGAGAATGGCGAACTCCAGGACCTGTGCGGTCCGGGTTCCGGCCATCAATCTCTCCCGTGGTTCGGCGTTATTCGGTTGCCCTCAACGGTCTTTTGCGTGTGCGCTAGACCCGTCGACAAGATGTATCCGGACGATACATCAGAGCCCCCTTCGACGCGTGCTGGGGTCAGATTCGGCGCGTCCGCGTGGCTACGCTCAGCGTGTGTGGTCCCAGCGCGATGTCGTCGACTACGGGTTGCAGCGTCGGGCCGCCCTGCAGGAGTTGTTTCACGGCGGAGCCTTTCGGTCCGATGCCTGTGACGCGGACCCCTACTTGCTGCGAGCAGCGCAGCATCACGGTGAAAGCACCGATCGTCCATGCCCGGTGTGCCGGCGTGCCAACCTGACCCACCTGACCTATGTCTTCGGTGACGAACTGGGGTATTTGTCAGGACGGATCCGGCATACCCGTGAACTGGAGCCGATGGCCCATGAGTATGGCTCCTTCGATGTTTATGTCGTTGAAGTGTGCGTGGAGTGCGGGTGGAACCACTTGGTCGTCACCTTCGTCCTAGGCGACGGCGTTCCGCGTCAAGTAGCGCGGCGGCGCAGGGCGGAGGCCTAATGCGCATCGACTTCCCCAGATCCGGCCGAGATGGCTGGACGCGATGGCTGCCGTCTTGGCGGCAGTCGTTGGCCGCCGTGGCAGTAGCGCTGATCGCGGGTGCGGTCAGTTTTGTTGTTGCCTACGCCGTGGTCTCTGTTCCTTCCCCATCAGACTTGGCCTCTGCCCAGGCCACCACGATTTACTTCAACGACGGCAAGACGGTGATCGCTCGAGTGGCTGATGCCAACCGCACCTCGATCCCGCTAACTGAGGTCCCCGATGGTGTCCAGAAGGCGGTGTTGGCGGCCGAGGATCGTGACTTCTATGACCATGGCGGATTCTCGGCGTCAGCCATAGTGAGAGCGGCGTGGAACAACTTTCGCGGTGGCGCGACGCAAGGTGGTTCCACCATCACCCAGCAGTACGCCAAGAATGCCTACCTCACGCAGGACCGCACTATCTCCCGCAAGGCCAAGGAGTTACTGCTGGCGGTCAAGCTCAGCCAAACGCGCAGCAAAGAGCGCATCCTTGAGGACTATTTGAACACCATTTATTTCGGCCGGGGTGCCTATGGCATCGAAGCCGCTTCTGAGGCGTACTTCGGCAAACCTGCTTCGCAACTGAGTACGGCAGAAGGTGCGGTGCTGGCGTCTTTGATTCGCTCACCAGCTGGCTATGCGCCCGAGGACAACAAGGACCGTTTGGTCGGGCGATTCAGGTATGTCCTTGATGGCATGGTCTACAAGGGTTGGCTGTCGCAGAAGAGAAGAGACCGGCAACGCTTCCCGGTGATTGTTGCCAAGGGCAAAGGCAATCGACTCAGTGGCGATACCGGGTTCATGGTGGACATGGTGCGCAAAGAAATGGCCACGCTGGGGTTCAACGAAGACCAAATTGCTCGCGGTGGATACCGAATCACCACCACCTTCGATCAAGGGGCGATGGCCGCGGCTCGACGAGCTGTTGACGACAAACAGCCTCAGTCCGGGACGAAGGGATTGCGTATCGGACTGGCGGCCGTCCAGCCGGGCACCGGCGCTGTGCTGGCGATCTACGGCGGTGATGACTATCTGAAGGATCAGTTCAACAACGCCACGATGGGACTGGTTCAGGCCGGATCAACCTTCAAGCCGTTTGCCTTGGCCGCTGCACTGGAACAGGGCGTGACTCTCTATGACCGATTTACCGGGATCAATGGCACCACTTTCACTTTTGACGGTTTCCAGCCGTACAAGGTCTACAACGAGGACTTCGCGTCGTACGGCCCATCGATCTCGCTGCTGACGGCGACTTCGCAATCGGTGAACACCGCCTATGTGGATCTGGAGAAGAAGATCACTCCGGAGGCAGTGGTGGATTCGGCGGTTCGGGCGGGCATTCCTAGCGATACAGCTGGGTTGAATGCCGGCCCCACCACCGTGTTGGGCACCTCCTCACCGCACACGATCGACATGGCCACGGCTTATGCCACCTTCGCCGCTCGTGGGCTGCGAGCCTCACCCTTTGTCGTCATCAAGGTCCAGGGCGCAAATGGCGGTGTTCTGTACCAAAAGCGTCCTGAGGTGACGCGTGCTTATGAAGAAGGAATCGCTGCGGATGTGACGACGGCATTGCAGCGTGTGGTCACCAGCGGAACAGGTTTTGCAGCGCAGTCGTTAGGAGAGCCGTCGGCAGGCAAGACCGGAACGACGAACAGCAACCTTTCGGCGTGGTATGTGGGCTACATCCCTGAGGTGTCGGCGGCTGTGTCGATGGCGCGGTCTTCACCCAGCGGCGGCCTGCTGAGTTTGCGCGGGGCGGGCGGTCTGAGTCGCGTCAATGGTGGCTCGTATCCCGCTCGCATTTGGACGGAGTTTGTCCGCAACTACTTGGATTACCTTGCCTCTCAGCAGGTGCCCCGGGTGACCCTGCCACCGGCATTCACCAATGGCGGCAACCGAACTGGAAGTCCCCGACCAACACGAAGTGCACTGCCCACACCGACAGCGTCTTCGACGCCTGCGCCAAAACCCAGCAGCAGCCCCACTGTGGCGCCCACCGTTGCTCCCACCCCCACATCGACACCGCCGCCGTGATGAGCGCAGCATCGACGACGGGATCGGATCAGCCGGCGGTCAACGACCTGGTTTCTTCACTGTCAGCAATTGTGGGTCGCGAGCATGTTGTGGTGGATCCGCAGATCACCGCTTCCTTTGGCACCGATTGGACCAGAGCCTGGTCTGCGTTGCCTCTGGCCGTTGTGCGGCCGGCAACCACCGAGCAAGTGGCGGAAGTTCTGCGCATCTGCTCGCACCATCGCATTCCCGTGGTGCCGCAAGGGGGAAACACGGGTCTGGTCGGCGGTGGAGTTCCGCATAGCGATCACACCTGCGTCGTGGTTTCCACGCTACGCCTCAATCAGTTCGGTGCGTTGGATGCGGCAACACGCACCGTTGAGGTGGGTGCAGGGGTGACCCTCACGCAACTTCACACCTTCGCGCGCTCGGTGGGACTGCGCTATGCGGTGGATCTGGCAGCGCGCGACTCGGCAACGGTTGGCGGAATGATCTCCACGAATGCCGGTGGCTTGCGGGTGGTGGGTTTGGGGGATACCCGCCAACAGGTCATGGGGGTCGAAGCGGTGCTACCCGATGGCACAGTGATCCGCCGTATGGACCCGTTGGCCAAGGACAACGGGGGCTACAACCTCAGCCAATTGATGACCGGCGCAGAAGGCACTTTGGGCATTGTCACCGCTGCTCGACTTCGACTCATTGAGCAGCCGACCTCGCCGCCCTTTGTCACGCTCGTTGGTTTGCCCGATGTGGAGTCAGCGGTGGCGCTGTTGACTCAGGAACGCGCGCGACCAGGACTCACGGGCGCAGAACTCTTCCGCGCTGAAGGTATGCGAGTTGTTCGTCAGGTGTGCGGACTGAGTCAACCATTGCGCAGCGAGCACCCCGTGTACCTCCTACTGGAGACTGCAGAGTTACCGAACTTGCCAGAGTCGGCAGATGCAGTGGTCGATGAGCGCATGTGGGAGTACCGAGATCGACAGGCCGAAGCAGTGGCGGCCACCGGTATCCCTTTTAAGTTGGATGTCTGTTTGCCGGTGTCGGTGATTCCGGATTTCCTCGATGAGTTAGCCGGTCTGCCCGATTGCCAGGGCCGTGAGGTGCATGTGTACGCGCATCTAGGTGACGGCAATTTGCACATCAATCTGGTCAATATTGATCAGGCCATCGGTGAGCGACTGGATCAGCAAGTCTTGACTGCAGTGGCTCGCTACGGGGGAAGCATCGCGGCAGAACATGGCGTAGGGGTGCACAAGACGGCGTGGTTGCACTTGTCCCGTTCGGCAGAAGAAATTGCTGCCATGCGCGCCATCAAGACAACGCTGGATCCGCTCGGGATCATGAATCCCGGTGTCTTATTGCCGGTGGAAGAAGGACAGCGATGAGTAGTCGGCGGTCGTGGCCCGGGGTGATCGTGGGAGCTGTGCTTGCCATCGGCGTCGGTTGGCTCGTGTGGACGCTGTGGCTGGCACCTGGTGGTCCGACGGTGCAACCACCTGCACTGCCGACGCCGTCGCAGCAGCCCACCGTCACCGGTGACGCGGAGGCCTCGGCGACGCCAACGCCGAGTGCTACCAGCACCCGTGGGGTGCCCGATACTCAAGGCGGCCAGCCCAGCGATTCCTCGGACAACAATCCCGAAGGTGATGCCATCGCCTCGTATCCAGGAAGTCCGATTGGTCCGAGCCAACAAGCCCGCGATGTCGTCCGTGTGGTGCAGCAACGACTCGTAGACCTAGGCGCTGTGTTGTCCGTTGATGGTGTCTTTGGCCCACAGACCGATCGCGCGGTTCGAGATTTTCAGCGAGAGCGACGCCTCGTAGTGACCGGGACCGTGGACCAGAAGACTTGGATTGCTCTGTTCGGCAGTTAGCTCCGAGGGCTCGCTGGCTCCCAAGGTCTTGGGAGTCCGATTCTCCACCGGGCAACAAGTACCTATCAGGCGATAGAAAAGAGTAAAGGCTTGGGCTGGGTTCGTTGAGTAGCGGGTCAAATCGGACACCGAAGCGCAGGTCACCGGGCAAGGTGAAACCAACCCAGGTGTCGTCGCATCCCCCGTCGGCGGCGCCTGGGCCTTTTCTTTTCGGCCACTACGCTGACAGGTCATTGCTCCGCGCAGTGTCGCGGACCGGGCCCAGGAGATACGCGTGCAGCTGTCGGCCACCGCCATTGAGGTGATTGCCCTCGCTGCCGTCGGCATTGGGCTTGTGGCCTTGATCGTCGCGGTGGTTGCCACGGTGCGCGTGCGTTCACTGACACGCGACTACCTGCTGCTGCAGGGCGATGACGACGCGGATTCCTTCGTGACAGCAGTGACCAAGCAGATTGATGAAGTCACTGCGCTGCGTCGCGACATCGCTGAGCAGAGTGCGGCAGTCAATCGACTCGCTGACGACCTGCGCGATGCGATCCGACACATTGCCGTCGTGCGCTACGACGCGTTCGGAGACATGGGTGGTCGCTACTCGTTCTCGGTGGCGATGCTTGATGACAGCGGTGATGGGCTTGTTCTCACCGCCATTCACAGTCGCAGTGATACGCGTACCTACTTCAAGGGTGTGCGCGAGGGCACTGGTCTTGAGGAGCTTTCCCCTGAAGAAGTGCGCGCTGTCGCTCTGGCCCGAGGCCAGGAGGACTGATGCGGCTGGCCTTCCTCGGTCCTGTCGGTACCTTCACGGAACTAGCTGCTCGTTCATGGGCCAGCACACCGGCAGCATCGTCTCTGCAACTGTCTCACCAGCCCCTTGAACTGGTGCCTTTCCAGTCCGTTCTTGCCGAATTGGATGCAGTTCGCAGCGGCGAGGTTGATGCTGCGGTGATCGCGTATGAGAACTCAGTCGAGGGCTCAGTGACTATTTCGCTCGATGGGCTCTCAGCCAAGGACCCCTTGGTCATTGTGGGCGAAGTTGTGATCCCGGTGTCCTTTGCACTGCTCGCGCGTCCGGGCACCACTATGGCGATGATCTCTACCGTTGCGGCGCATTCTCATGCCGAACCGCAGTGTCGTCGCTGGTTGATGCAGAACCTGCCGCAGAGCTCGTTTGAACCTGCCGCCAGCAACGCCGACGCGGCGCGCCTGGTGCAAGAAGGTCGATGGGATGCCGCCCTGGCTGGCGCGTTTGCCGCGGAGCGATATGGGTTGGAAATCTTGGCCGACGGCATTCATGATGTTGACGGTGCACGAACTCGATTCGTGGTGGTGACTCGCCCGATGGCGCCACCGCCGCCCACGGGTGATGACAAGACCACTGTGGTGATTTTTCCTCGCGATGATCACCCCGGCGGTCTGGCGGAAATCTTGGCGGAGTTCTCGACGCGTGGCATCAACTTGGCGCGCTTGGAGTCGCGGCCCATCGGTGACGGACTGGGGCAGTACTGCTTTCACATTGATGCCGAAGGGCATGTGGCCAGCGACGAGATGGGTCAAACCCTTCTGGCCTTGCGTCAGATGTGCGCGGATGTGCGGTTCCTGGGTTCGTACCCCCGAGGCCATGCACCCAACGAAGGCGGCCGTGGTGGCGACCAGCAGATCAACACCTCTGATCCGCAGCAGTGGCTCGCGGAAATCCGGCGCGGGGGACACAGCTGAGCGCGTGTAGCGTCTGACCTGTGATCGACCTTCACCTGTTGCGCACTGACGCGCA
>DPWC01000158.1 GCA_003529305.1 Actinomycetota bacterium | reverse complement strand
CTCCAGGAACTGCCCGAAATTGAACGCATGCCGGCGTCCAAAGGTGGCGCGATCGCCAAGGCGGCTACGGCCGTTGGCGCAGCAATCGGGGCCGATGCGTTGGTGGCCTTCACTCAGACGGGAACCAGTGCCAACTTGGTCGCGCGGTATCGCTCGCCCATTCCCATCTTTGCCTTCACTCCAGAAGAATCGGTGCGCAATCGCCTTGCCCTGCTGTGGGGCGTGGAGACCTTCTTGGTCCCTCCAGTTGTGCATACCGATGAGATGGTGCGCCAGGTGGATGCCGCCCTGCTTGACTTGGGTCGCATCGACCGCGATGCCCTCGTGGTGATCGTGGCGGGCAGTCCACCCGGAATCCCGGGTAGTACCAATGCCATGCGGGTGCATGTCATGGGTAATGCAGTGGCCGAACTAGCGCCGGCCTACCGTAGTGAGTGACCGGGGAAACGCGTCAGAGCCGAGGAATGCAGGTACACGTGGCTGTCCATGATCAAGGAGTTACAGCCAAGTTCCTCATCTTGTCCGCCGGTGTAGGAGGCGGACATGATGGTGTTGCGCAGGAAATGGCCCGACAACTTCGCGCACGAGGAATCGAAAGCAGCGTCGTAGATTTTCTACGAATCGTTCCCGGCGGTCTCGGACACTTGGTGCGGTGGGGTCACCTAGCGCAGATGCGCCTGGCCCCCGGGCTGTATGGCTGGATGTACCAGCGAACAAACGCCTCGGCGAAGAGTGTGCTTTTTACGAGGTTGTTGCTGTCGATAGCCCGCCGTCGACTTCGGCGTTTGGTGGCTGATTTTGATGCCGTCATTGCCACCTACCCGATAGCAGGTCAGGCACTTGGAGACTTGAGGTCCATGGGGAACTTGCCCCAACCCTGTGGTGTGTGGGTGACCGATTTTTCAGTCCATCGACTCTGGGTCGCTCCTGAGGTTGACCTGCACATGGTGATTCACGCAGTGAGCGCGGAACAGGTGAGACACACTTCTTTGGACGCCAATGTCCTCATTGGCGGGCCGCTCGTACGGACCGCCTTTGCTCAGTCATCGGTTGCACAATCTCGGGATCGATATCGGGCACTGTGGGAAGTGGCCCCCGATGACCTGCTGGTCATGATGACCATGGGCGCATGGGGAACGGGCACCTTGACGAAGACCGTTAGTCGTCTCATGCTCGAGCCAGGAATCACCCCTGTTGTGGCTTGTGGTCGCAATCGCCGACTGGCCCGCCAGTTACGGCGGATGACTCAGGACCAGGCCGGAAGAGCAGTAGTCCTGGACTGGATAGACGACATGTCCCGGATCTTTGCGGCTTGTGATGTTGTCGTACAGAACGCCGGGGGGCTGATGGCCATGGAGGCTGCGGCAATGGGTCTGCCGCTTTTCAGTGCGCAATGTCTTCCGGGGCACGGAACTGACAACGCTCAGCTCATGCATGATGCGGGCATCGCCTGGGTCTGCCACAGTGACGACGAATTGCTGGATGCCCTGAAGCGTGGTGGATTCACCGATCCCCAACGATCAGCCGAACTCTTTGACAATGATCCGGTGAGCCTGCTGGTGGAGTCGTTCGCGCAGTTATCGGAACGATTGATATCGCTACTACGGGCCGGTGACGGCGCTCAACCGACGGCATGACGCAGGATCCCTCCGCATCGTCATTGCGCGTTCTGCGTGCGGCTTCACTGGCCGTTCCGGTCGTGGTTATGCCCTCGCTACTAGCCATTCCGGGGCTTCGAACGCGACTGGCACCGCGCATGGCCGGGTGGGGATCGTCATCGTCCATTGGCTTGACATTTGACGATGGGCCCGACCCGAAATCAACACCCTTTATTCTGGATGAACTGGCACGAAGCGCTTCGACCGCAACATTTTTTGTGCTGGGCAGAAACCTAGAATCGAATGCTGCCTTGGTGCGACGAATCGTTGATGAAGGGCATGAATTGGCGGTCCACGGATGGACACATCGGCCCCACGTACTCATGTCAATTTCCACCGTACTGGCCGAGATTCGCCAGACCGCAACCCTCATTGAGGACATCACGGGGACACAGGCCCGCTGGTTCCGACCTCCGTATGGCGCTGTTTCTTGGGGGGATCTGGTGGCCGATCGCGTGACTGCCATGCGCATGGTGTTATGGACCACCTGGGGTCAAGACTGGAAACGCCGTGCCACAGGCGACTCCGTGATGGAGTCGCTCAGCCGTGGGGGAATCAGCGGCGGATCCACCGTGCTTCTCCATGACAGCGATTGCACATCGGCTCTTGACTCGTGGCGAGCGACATTGGCAGCCCTCCCGCTCCTGACCCGAAGGGCGCAAGATTTGGGGCTGCCGCTGCGGAAGCTCAATGACCATCTGGGTGGGCGGTTGGACTCCACGAGCTCTGGTACGCTTGGTAACACATAACTGAACAAGCACCATTTCGAGACATCCTTTAAAGCCCGTCCAGAGAGGCGGGGAAGGAGGTCGGCCATGAAGGCTGTCCCAGGCACCACCGGTGGGGTTTCTGATCCCCCCGAAGCGCGCGAGGTTCTTGAAGCCTCCGACATCTCACGGGCTTTGACCCGCATCTCTCATGAAATCGTGGAGCGCAATAAAGGTTGCGACGACATTGTGCTGCTCGGTATCCCATCGCGCGGTGTTCCGCTCGCCCAACGAATCGCCAACAATCTCGAGAGCATCTGCGGTGGCGGCGTGCCCCACGGCGCACTGGACATCACGATGTTCCGCGACGATCTTCGGCTGCGGCCTGCGCGTCCCGTGGGTGCCACCGAGCTGCCTGCCGAGGGCATTGATGATCGCATCGTTGTTCTCGTTGATGATGT